>CAZPDA010000214.1:0-5170 GCA_964585115.1 uncultured Flavipsychrobacter sp. | reverse complement strand
GTTTAGGCGTATGTAACTTTGATAACTTAAAATGATATTAATATAAGATAAAAGTTAATTTATTAACCAACTATTACAATTCATCTATTGTCTAGCTATTAAAAGGACCCTTTATGATACGCTTAAACACAGGCCTTTGCGTAAGGCTATTAATCGCTTTCTTGGCCGTTTCCGGGCATTTATTTGCGCAAGTAACTACTACTATAAATGCGACGGGAACCACAGGCTCTTACAATACCGGATCGGTTAGTTCTGCCGGTAGTAAGAATGATGGTAATATTACTGATATAAGAACCAGTGCAAACAGAGGTTGGGCAATGTTTGATATGTCTGTTATCCCTAATGGTGCAGTTATTACTTCAGCTAATGTAATCTTCACTACTTATTCTTCTACATTATCTTCTGCAGCTAATACCGTTACAGGTATTACAGATGACCCACTGAATACAGCAGGCGTAACCTTGTATAACAATATTGGTAATGGTGTAACGCTAAACTCATCATCTTGGACAGCAAGTGGTGTTAACACAAAGCCGGTAACAGCTGCAGGTATTACATTCTTACAAAATGGTGTAGGAGACTTTGTAACCGTTGGTTTTGTTCGTGGCTCTACAAACCAGTATAATCTATATGGTTATCCCGGTACAGCAGCACAACAACCTAAATTAGAAATAACATATACCCCGCCACCGGCATGTACAGGTGCTCCTAATGCAGGTACTATTTCAGGGCCTCCATATGGATGTCCGGGAGAAGTGCTAGTTATGACACTAAACGGTTCTTCTGCTGCAAGTAACCTTACTTACCAATGGCAATCAAGACCAGCAGGTGTAGGTACTTTCACAAACATTACAGGCGCAACTAAGATCAAGTATTCTACAACTATCACTACATCTACTGATTTTCGTTGTGTAGTTACTTGTACTAATTCAGGTCAAGTTTCAATTACTCCAACTCATACTATTACTGCAGGTACATATTATACTTGCTATTGTAGCAATGGTTTGGGTGGCTCTTCTGTTGCTTCAATTGATTCAGTTAGTATAGAAGGCACAACTTTGGATAATTATACACCAGGTGCTGCGTCAGGTTATTATACACAATACCCGGCAAGTGGTAGCACAACTGCTAATTTACAACGTGGTGGCTTATATACATTGCATGTAAAATATGGCAGCAGTGCAATAGGTTCTGCATGGTTGGACATGAACCAGAATGGTGTATTTGAAAATAGTGAGTGGATACAAATAAACACTGGTGGTACAGAAGCAGAACTTATAGTGCAAATACCACCAAATATTCCTACGGGTCTTACAGGTTTACGTATCCGTAGTGCTGCCGCAGGTTCTACAAATGGTGCATCAAGTGTATGTGGAAACTTCTCTACGGGAGAAACGGAAGATTATGTTGTGACCATTACACCAGCTCCTACTAACGATGTAAGAGTATTTACACTATTAGAACCTGAAGATGGTAAAGGGTTGTGTCCATATGTTGATGTAAATGTAAAAGCTGTAGTGTATAATAATGGTACAAGTCCACAATCAAATTTTCCTATTGAAGCAAACTTGGTAGGAGCAAGTGGAAGCGTGACTCCGTATCAGTATACCGGGACACTAGCTCCATTTACATTAGATACGGTAACGCTCGCTACATACAACTTTCAACTAGTAAGTGCATATACGCTACAAGCATATACAATGCTTAATACCGATATGAATCTACAAAATGATTCTTCAAGAAAATATAACTTCAATGTGAAGTTTGCTGCAAGCGCACCGCAACCTATAAATGATTCTGTTTGTGTTGGTGAGATGTCATTTATAGGTGTGAAAGGAGATACATTGGAACACAAGTGGTATGATAACCCGCAAGGTACTGGTAGTCCTTTATATGTGGGAGATACGATGTACTTCTCACCTGCTACTACAAGTCAAACATTCTATGTAAGTTCTCAAGCTCCATATACTCCACCAAGTACGGGTATGTTAACAACTACATCTGCAGCTGGTAATGGTTGTGGTGGTGGTGCAATGTTCGATATTGTGCCTAATGTGAATTTGAACGTAGTAAGCTTTGAAGCTTTATTTACTTCAACCGGTTCGCAGACTGTAACTGTCCATTATAGACAAGGTACTTTCTCAGGGAATGAAACAAACTCAGGCGCATGGACTTTATTAGGTACTGCTACTGTTAACCCAACGAGTACCACTGCATTAACACCATTTACGGTAAATGCAACATTGCCAATGGTGGCAGGCAACACTTATGGTATATACATAGAGTATGATGCACGCTATACAAATGGCAGTAACTCATATTCAAATGCTGATATGACTATCAATACAGGTACCGGTCTTTGTAGTTCATTTGGTGGTACCAACCTTGGTAGAATGTTTAATGGTAGTGTGTTATATACTACAGGTAGTGGTATAGAAACATGTGAGAGCCCGCTTTCTACAGTTACTCTTGCTGTAGGCAACCCACCTCAGGTAAACCTTGGTCAGGATATACAAGCATGTGAAGACTTGCCAATATTGCTTGATGCAGGTAATGCAGGTGGTGTATATAAGTGGAGCACAGGAGGTACTAAACAGACCTTAGACGTAACAGGTAAAGCTGGTACTTACTGGGTAGAGGTGGACAAATACTGCCTTGGCTCTGATACAATAGATATACAGCTAGATCCGCTACCTCAGCTGTCAGGTATCAACTTTGTGAAGATCGGTAAAGGTTACCAATACTCTGTAGCTAATTTACAATTTGCTGATAGGGTACTTTGGATGTTTGGTGATGGTTCTACAGATACTGCTAAGAGTCCATATCATGAGTATGCTACAAGTGGTTCATATGTAGTGACGCTAATAGCCTACAACCAATGTGGTACAGATACTATACAGATAATGATACCATTAGACGTAACACAGATAGATGTTGATAATACAATTAGCTTGTATCCAAACCCGGCGTCTGACAAGTTATACCTTGATGCAATGAGTGATGTGAAATTAACAGATATTGTGATCATGAATGTAATGGGTAGTGTGGTACATCAACAACAGTTACCTAATACAAACTCAGTAAAACAAATAGATATTAGTCAATTGCCTGCAGGTAACTATAACGTTAGAATAAATACAGATAACGGTATGGTTAATAAGAAGTTGGTGATTATCAGATAGTATCATAAATAGGTTATCCTAACTAAAGACAAAGCGGGGCATATGCCCCGCTTTTGCATTGTAGCTACCTTTTTTCACCTAACTTTGCCGCAAATTATGGGCATCATTAAAAAGCTAAGGTTCAATGAAGGGGCAAAGGTGTGTATCCTGAACATGCCTGATAGGTGTGCGCCTTTATTTGAGGGTTTGGATATTACAAGAAGAATTACTGCAAAAAAGCTAGATCAAGTGCTAGTATTTGCCGTAGACCAGCAAGCTTTGGCTGATGGTGTAAAAAAAATTAATACAAAGCTCAGTAATGACGCTTTGTTTTGGATAGCCTACCCTAAAAGCTTAGGAAGTATTAAGTCTGATATTACTAGAGATAAAGGTTGGGAACCGGTAAAAAATGCAGGGTATGCCCCCGTGACCCAGATAGCTATAGATGATGATTGGTCTGCTTTGAGGTTCAGAAGGCCAGACGTAATAGGTGATAAGCTCCGTGATATTCCAATGAAGGATAGAGTAGTAGAAGGGATAGATTTTGTAAATAGAGTAGTGACGCTACCCGGTGATATAAAAGGGAGGTTAGTTCATTACCCTGAACTGTTAGCATACTTTGAGTGTATGTCGTTCTCGCACAAGAAAGAATATGTACAACATATAGTAGAGGCAAAGAAACCTGAAACAAGAGCGAGGAGAATAAATAAGATGATAGATATGTTGACAGACCAAGTTAAAAAACATAAGTAAATGAGCTACAGGGAAGTGCCTAGCGGTGCAGTATTACAATTTATTAAAGAACATTTTTTAGGGAAGCAGATAGATGATTCTCGTTCTCCGGCTGGAAACTGGCTACAGTTTACTCTGGAAGATATAGAGAAAGGTAAGGCTGAACTATCGCTTGAAGTAAGGGAGGAAATGACCAACCCATACGGCAATATACATGGGGGGATGATGTCTTTAGTGATAGATGAGAGTATCGGTTGGGCAGTAGTTAGTTTAGATACCGACAATTTCTATACGTCACTTAACCTTAATGTAGACTTTCTTTATGCCATAAAGGAGGGTGATAGGCTTAAGTCTATAGCTGATGTGGTACGTGTAGGTAAGAAAATAATACATGTAGAGTGTCGTGTATACGATATGGAAGAACGCTTACTGGCAAAGGCTACCAGCAATTTGATAGTGACTGGTATGAGACCTCAAGAGGGTGATCATAAAGTTGCTAACTAGGTTAATCCGTTATTTCCACACCGATTTTATATTTTTGCGCACATATTCATGCTTAACGGAAAGAAAATAGTAGTGGTGCTGCCTGCATACAACGCAGCACAAACCATAGAAAGAACCTACAACGAAATCCCTTTCGATATTGTAGATGATGTGGTATTGGTAGATGATAATAGCCCAGATAATACCGTAGAGGTAGGGAAGAAGCTTGGTATCAAGCATATTATTCGTCATGAGGTGAATAAAGGGTATGGAGGTAACCAAAAGAGTTGCTATGCCAAAGCATTAGATATAGGTGCAGATATTGTGATCATGCTACACCCTGACTATCAGTATACACCTAAGCTGATACATGCTATGTCTTCCGTTATTGCATATGATGTATACCCTGTAACTCTTGGTTCCAGAATATTAGGTAAAGGTGCTTTGAAAGGGGGAATGCCTATGTATAAGTATATAGCAAACCGTTTCCTTACTTTGTTTGAGAACATACTTATAGGGCAAAAGCTTAGTGAATATCATACCGGCTACAGAGCTTTTTCTGCTGAGGTTATCAGATCTATAGATTTTTCACACAATAGTGATGACTTTGTATTTGATAATGAAATGATCTCTCAAATATTTATGAATGGTTATGAGATAGGAGAGATTACTTGCCCTACTAAGTATTTTGAGGAAGCATCGAGTATCAATCTAACCCGTAGTATGAAGTATGGTAGAGGAGTGCTTAGAGTTTCTCTAATGCACAGATTTCATAAATGGGGATTGATTAAGAG
>CAZPDA010000213.1:0-5217 GCA_964585115.1 uncultured Flavipsychrobacter sp. | reverse complement strand
CGTCCGCCGAAGAAACGCCGTGTATAATCACAGTATCTTAATTTATTATTTCATTATATAGCTGCTACGGATCAGATTTTTCGATTTTTAAAAGAGACGTAGCAGTTTTAACATTAAAAATCGTATAGTAAAAAATGGCACGTTATACAGGACCAAAGAACAGAATTTGCCGTAAGTTCGGTGAGCCGATCCTAGGATCAGGTAAAAGTTTACAGAAGAACAGTTTCCCTCCGGGGCAACACGGTAACTCTCGTAGACGTAAGTCTAACAGTGAGTACGCTATTCAGCTAAAAGAAAAGCAAAAAGCTAAATACACTTACGGTGTGCTTGAGAAGCAATTCCGTAACACATACGTTGAGGCTAACCGTCTTAAAGGTGCAACAGGTGAAAACCTTATCCGTCTACTGGAAGCACGTTTAGACAACACTGTTTATCGTTTAGGTTTTGCTCCTACTCGTCCTGCTGCTCGTCAGTTGGTTTCTCACAAACACATGATGGTTAACGGTAACTTGGTTAATATACCTTCTTATCGTCTACGTCCGGGTGATGTTGTTGAGTTCAGACCAAAGAGTAAAGCAAATCAGGACATCACTAGCATGGTAGGTGCTAAAAATCCTAAGATCAACTGGTTAGAGTGGAACGAAGGAGAAATGAAAGGAACATATATAGCTCATCCGGAGCGCGATAACGTACCGGAGAATATCAAAGAGCAACTGATAGTCGAGCTATACTCTAAATAATTGATGATCGTCTTCGCACTTGTTGCGAAGACATCGTTTTTTACCGTTGAGGTACAACCAATAATTATTGTAAATAATAATATACTCAATATGGCCATATTGAACTTCCAAAAACCGGACAAGATCGCACTTCAAAAAGCTACTGACTTTGAAGCACAGTTCGAGTTCCGTCCTTTAGAGCCGGGTTACGGTGTAACTATCGGTAACGCTTTACGTCGTGTGTTGCTATCTTCTCTTGAAGGATATGCAATTACAGGTATTAAGATAGCTGGTGCAGACCATGAGTTTGCTACGCTACCTGGTGTGTTCGAAGACGTAACGGAAATTATCCTTAACCTGAAACAAGTACGTTTCAAAAAGGTTATCGAAGATGAAGTTTCTACTGACAGAGTAGAGCTTAACATCAAAGGTAAAGAAGTATTCACTGCGGGCATGATAGGTGATGCTATGCCAAACTTCGAGGTGATGAACCCTGAGTTGGTTATCTGTAGCATGGAGCCGAATACTACGTTCCAGATCGAAATGAACATCGGTAAAGGTCGTGGTTATGTTCCTTCTGATGATAACATGATGGAGGAAGCTCCAGTAGGTTACATCGCTATCGACTCGATCTACACGCCGATCAAGAATGTAAAATACAGCATCGAAAATACTCGTGTTGAGCAGCGTACTGACTTCGAAAAGCTGATCATGGATGTAGTAACTGATGGTACTATTCATCCTGAAGAAGCTGTAAAAGAAGCGTCTCGTATCCTTATCCAGCATTTGATGATCATCACTGATGAGAACATCTCGCTTGATACTAAGACTGAAGAGAAAGAAGCTGTTGTAGACGAAGAAACACTACAAGTACGTAAGGTATTGAATACACCACTTGAAGACCTTGAGCTTTCAGTTCGTGCATTCAACTGTCTTAAAGCTGCTAAGATCAACTCTCTTAGTGAGCTAGTTCAGTACACTCAAGAAGAGCTTATGAAGTTCCGTAACTTCGGTCAGAAGTCTCTTTCTGAGATCGAGCAAGTGCTTGGTGAGCGTGGTCTACACTTCGGTATGGATGTTAGCAAGTACGTTCGTAGCAACGACTAATAAAACTTTTGCAGGGTAGGCTCTATTGAGTTTATCCTGTCTTTTTTTATAATAATAACGTACCCGATAATTCCTTGACACGGTATCGGGGAAATTAAATGACAATCTAAATTTTAAGTCATGCGTCACGGAGATAAAGTGAACAATCTAGGCCGTAAGAAGGCACACCGTAAGGCACTCTTGATGAACCTTACTCGTCAGTTGATACAGCACAAACGTATCACTACAACATTGGCAAAAGCTAAAGCACTACGCGTACATGCTGAGCCGATCATCACTCGTTCTAAAGAAGACAACATGCACAACCGTCGTGTTGCTTTCAGCTACCTACAAGATAAAGAGTCAGTAACTGAACTTTTCACTGTTATCGGTGATAAAGTAGCTGCACGTCCGGGTGGTTATACTCGTATCATTAAGCTTCCTCGTCGTATGGGTGATGCTGCTGATATGGCAATGATCGAGCTTGTTGATTTCAACGAGATCTACAAGAAAGATGCAGACAGCGGTGCTAAGAAAACTCGTCGTAGCCGTCGTGGTGGTAGCAAAAAAGCTGCTGAAACTACAGCTAAGACCGAAGAAGCTCCAAAGGCAGAAGCTGCTGAAGCTCAAACAGAAGAGCAAGCACCTGCTACTGAAGAGAACAGCGAAGAGAAGAAAGATTAATCCGTTCTTATACTATATTGCTCAAAGCCCCGAATTTTCGGGGCTTTTTTATTACTTGTTTTCTTCCTCTTTACGTTTTTTCTTACTCTCTATAGCTCGTATCACAAAGGCAAATATGATACCCGCAGCTATCCAAAATGGTATGCCTATAAGAAAGCGCTCCATGTCAAATTCATCCCTACTAAAATATTCTACCACTGTTACCAACCCGTAAGTAATAGCAGCCCATACCAATCCCATTATAATGTAGTACCTAATGCTGCTTGGTCTTTTTTGTTGTTCGCCCATATGCTTTATTTCTATTGCTAATTTAGGAATATCAAACTATAGTTGCTGTAGTATGAGGTATGTTATCTTCTATTGATTAATTTTGACAACTCATGCTGTTCAAGAACATTCCCGGACAACAACTGGCTAAGCAAGGCTTGCTGAATATGTGGCAACATAACCACTTCCCACACGCACTGATGATAACAGGGCGCGACGGACTTGGTGGTTTGCCTATGGCACTGGCTACTGCACAGTATCTGCTATGCGAGCAAAAGGGAGAAATAGATGCTTGCGGTGTATGCCCTTCTTGCCAAAAGGTACAGAAGATGGAGCATGCCGACCTGCATATATCCTTCCCGTCCATATCGCCAAAGCCGAGTACTAAGGCCATGAGCAAGCATTTTTTGAAAGAGTTTCGTGAGTTTGTATCACAAACACCATTTGGTTCTACTTACAGTTGGCTACAGTTCATCAATGCAGAGAATAAGCAGGGGAATATTACTGCTGAAGAGTGTCGTGAGATAATTGATACACTTAACCTGAAATCTTATGAAGGACATGGAAAGGTGCAGATAATTTGGCGACCGGAATACTTAGGTAAGGAAGGTAATATACTACTTAAGTTGATAGAAGAACCTCCCGCTAATACACACCTGATACTCGTTGCAGAAAATCCTGAAGAGGTATTGGGTACTATCCTGTCGCGTACACAAATGATAAGGTTAGCACCACTATCTGCTACAGAGATGGCTCAAGAGCTAATGAATAGAGACCTTGCAGATGAACAAAAAGCTAACCAAATAGGACTACTGGCACATGGTAGCTATGCTGAAGCACTACGTTTGCTACAACATGCGGATAACGACCTTTTCCCTGAGGTGCGTCGTTGGTTCAATGCATTGTTCACTAACAACGGTGTGGTCATTACTAAGTTTGCAGAAGACTGGAGCAAATCGGGTAGAGAGCAGCAAAAGAACTTCTTACAGTACAACATACAGCTAATAGAGCAAGCAATAAGAGTGCGCTATCTACCACAGCACGCGGAGGGCTTGCCCGAGGCGGAACGTGATTTTGTAGTGAAGCTTGCTGCTATGAAACTTTCTGCCGATACCTTCAACAATATGGTGAAAGAGATAACGGATACTATCCACTATATAGAACGTAACGCCCATAGTAAAACACAGCTACATGCACTTTGCATCAGGCTTACGTACCATATTGCGGGCAACCCCTTACCTGTTTTATAGTATCTTCATAGGATAATAGATTATCCATGAAGTATATACGCATTGCTATAGTAGCTATTGCTATTTTGTGTTTGCCTACGATTGTTTCTGCACAGTTCCTTAAAGCCGGTTTCAATTCTAATGAATATAAAGAGATGCTACGTATAGCCATGTATCAGGCCTATGAGGTAGACAAGTGGAATACCATCACCGATGTAGATGCACCTTACCATTTTCAGCAAGCATACCGCTCGCCCGAAATGGGGTTGGATAATCGTTGGGACTTGTGGCTGTATGCGCCCATTAGTTTTGAGAACATGTATCAAGGAGCGGATATAAAAGTAGCGGTGATAAGTACCCGTGGCACTACAGGAGAAGCGGCAAGTTGGCTGGCAAATCTCTACGCAGCAATGGTACCTGCCAAGGGTAGCCTTAAGGTAGCGGACGATTATACATTCAATTATCACTTGTCTGACGATGATAAGGCGGGTGTACATATCGGTTGGCTATTGGCTATGGCATATTTGTCTCGTGACATGCTGCCACGTATAGACTCTTGCTATAAGGCGGGCTACCGCGATTTTATACTTACCGGGCATAGCCAAGGGGCGGGCATTACCTTCCTGCTTACCTCTCATTTATATCACCTGCAACGCACAGGTCGCTTGCCCAAAGACATTCGTTTTAAGACCTACTGTAGTGCAGCACCCAAGCCGGGCAACCTCTACTATGCGTATAGCTATGAGAGCGATACCCGTTCTGGTTGGGGCTATACTGTAGTGAACAGTGCCGACTGGGTACCTGAAGTGCCGGTAGCGATACAGACGGAGGACGACTTTAACAGTACCAGCTTGTTTCGCAATGCAAAGGGATTTGTGAAAAGCCAGAAGTTCCCCAAGAATATAGCACTGGGCTATGTGTATAGGAAGCTGACCAAGCCTGCGAAAAAGGCAAGGAAGCAATACAAAAAGTATCTGGGTAAGATGGTGTCTAAATACGTAACCCCACAGCTGGATGGCTTTGAGCCACCTAAGGAATATTTTAATAGTAATAACTATGTACGTACTGGTAGTATGATAGTTTTATACCCCAAGGCTGATTACTACAAGCGTTTCCCTGACAATAGCACCAATATTTGGGAGCATCATTTCATACCCCCTTATATGTATCTGATGCAGCACTAGAAAGCCTTGCAGCAGTTTTCTATTTAGATTGGTCAGGTACTTATATAT
>CAZPDA010000212.1:0-5238 GCA_964585115.1 uncultured Flavipsychrobacter sp. | reverse complement strand
GTTTTAATATATGTTTAATGTTTGTATAGGTAAACAGTTAATATTAAGAAAATGAAGTACATCAACAAATTGAAGCAGGTATTTGTAGCAGCTATACTATTTGCGGCTGTAGTGCCTGCAAGCGCACAGCTTAGCGGCTCTTACACCATTGGTGGTACAAGCCCTGATTATGCTACGTTGTCTGCAGCTATTTCTGCATTGAACACTAGTGGTGTGAATGGTCCTGTTACATTTCTTATCAGAGATGGTAATTACTCAGGCACAGCATGGATGGGAACGATAAATACTATAACAGGTGCTAGTGCTACTAATAGAATTACATTCACGTCTCAAAGCAATGATGCAACGAAGGTAACGATCACAGCATCTACTACTTCTTCAAATAACTTTTTGTTCAGGTTCAACGATGCTTCTTACATCACGGTGAAGAACTTAACGTTGAAGACAAGTAGTGCAAGCTATCAGAACATGTTCGACTTTGTTGCTACGTCATCAAACGACAGTGTTGTAAACTGTGTGCTTAGTGGGCAAACCTCAACTTCTTCTGCAGAAGCAGCAGCATTAGTTCGTGCTAATAGTTTCACAGGGAATAATAACGTATTTATGAGTAATGCGTTCAGTCAAGGTGGTTCTTGGTTTTACTGGCGTGGTACAGGTACTACAACAGGGCCTAGCAATACTCTTCTTTATGGTAATACATTTACCAATACGTCAGGATACTACGGTATCTACTCTTATTATACCAGTGGTCTTAAGATCAATAATAATACTATCACTAGGGATGGTACAGGCACGTACTACACTATGTACAACTATTATCCGAATGATGACTATGAGGTGATGGATAATACCATAACGGTTAAGAGTACGGGAACTCTATATGGTATTCATGGTTACTACATCAATGGTTATTCACTGAATAATGTTAATGTGCCAAGAATACACAATAACGTGGTTAACATTACTAATACTACAGGTTCTACATATCCTATATATACTTACTACGCACAGTATGCTACGTATTTGAACAATACGATAAATGCTACAACTACTACAGGTACTATATATGGCTATGGTCCTCTTTATTACAACAGCTACTCAAGAGCGTCTAATAATACATTCAATTATACAATGAGTACTGTGTCTACTTCGTCTTATTATTTGTACAACTACTATATGTGTTATAATAGTAATAGCGTAGAAGATACATTTACTAATAATACAATTAATATCTATAAGGCAAACTCTGGTTACCTGTACAACTATGTGGCCTACTATGGTAGCACGCTGATGGAGAACAACGTATATAATATTGAGGGTACTACTTCAACGGTATACAACTATTTCTACTATATGAATGGTGCTATATTCAAGGGTAATAAACTGACTTCTAAAACAACCACAGGTACGAATTATGGTGTTTATCTATATAACACAACTTCTTATTCAGGTGGTTTTGTTGATGGTAATGAATTTGACATCAGTAGTACTTCGGGTACGGTTTATGGTATGTACGGCAACTACCTAAATGGTGACAAGTTCATGAACAACGTAGTTGCTACTAAAACAAGTGGTGCAAACTATACCATGAATCTTCAGTACACTTACAATTGTGGTATTTATAACAATACTTTCCATAGTAATGCTACCGGTTCTACTAACTATGCGGCTTATGTATATAACTCCAGTACCAGCTATAGTGCAGAGTTGTATAACAATATCTTTAGTAAGTCTGGTACTTCTGGTTATGGTTACTATACTTACAGTGCTGATAACCTTACTAGTGATTACAATAACGTATACGTACCAGGTGGTACCAAGTTTTATGTAGCTTCTACTGGTCAATCGACCAATTCATTGGCTTCATGGAGGTCTATGACGGGCTTGGAGCGCAACTCAGTGTCTTTTGATCCTGGTTATACCAATGCCGCAAATGGAAACTTTATACCAAGTGCTACTAATGCAAACTCATGGTCAGTAAATGGTAGAGGTGTTCATATAGCTGGTGATACAATGGATGTGGTAGGAAATCCACGCCCTCGTACTACGGCTGATGGCGTACCAGACCTTGGTGCATATTCATTTACACCTACAGCTCTTCCGCCTGCTACTGTTGCATCTCCTGCTATGCCTGCTGCTAATAGCGATCAGGTATTTACATTTGGTGAAGATACCGTAGCTGTTATCTCTTGGGGAAATACAGTACCTAGCAATGCGGTAACAATCAGGCAGTATACCGGTACAAAAGCTAATCCAATTAACGCAGGTGTAGAGCGTATGTTCTTCTACACTGCTATTGATGGTAATGATATATTGTATACAGCTCAGCCAAAAGTTTATTATAAAGACCCTTGGGTAGGCAATATCTCTACAGAAGATAATGCTGTAATAGCAAAGTCGAGTGCAGGTAATGCATGGCAAGGTTATAACTACAATAATGCTGCTACGGATACAGCTCGTAACATCTTGGCACCTGTTCTGTCTTTTGATAGCTTGGGTAACTATACTGGTGTTGAAAATGCAAGAATTGGAATACGTTGTGTGCCGACTCCTGGAGGTTTTGATTTTGATAACATAACAAAAGAGTCTGCAGATGCTACATGGGATGCGATCTGGAATCCGGTAGGTTATCAAGTGGTTATTACTAAAACTCCTGGAACTCCTGGTCCTGGTGCAGGTACTGTAGTTACGAGTAATAATATCTCATTCTCAGGTTTGGATGAAGATGCTAAGTACTATGTATATGTAAGATTTATCTGTGGTGCTAATGATACTTCTGCTTGGGGGGTAGATACGTTCTGGACATTGGTATCTTGTCATGCGCCAACGCTTACATTGTCTCAACTAAATTCAGATAGAGTAGTAGTTTCTTGGCTTGATGTTAAGACTGCTGAAAGTTATGAATATGTAGTAGATAAGTCTCCGGCTGATCCATCTTTCGGAACTAGTATAAAGGCTACATCATTCTTAGCGTCTTATTTGAATAGTGGTGAAGACTATTATGTGCATGTTCGTACTAAGTGTAATAGTATATACAATGAGTCGGAGTGGGCAACAGCGTCATTTAAGACATGGCCATTAGGTGTTGGTTCTGTATCAAGCAATACTATTGGTATTGCAGCATATCCTAACCCGGCTACCGATGTACTAAAAGTAGAAATGGGTAGTGTAGGTACAAAAGCAGTACTACAACTTACTGACCTTACAGGGAAGGTGTTGATATTGCAGGAAGTGAATAGTAAAACTGAAGAGCTTGATGTCAGGATGTTACCTTCCGGAGTCTACTTGCTGAAGTATATTTATGGCAGTCACACAGAAATGATAAAAGTGACGAAGCAATAAGCAAATATCTAATTGTTACTGTTCTAAAAGCCACCTCATATAGGTGGCTTTTTTAATGTCATGTTAATATAGAGCGATTTTTTTAATGGATATAGTTGCTAACTTTATAGATGTATATAGCATTGATAATGCTACGATTTTGCTTGAGGTCTATTGTTTGTCCATTACAGTGATTTTTTTACCCAAAAAACATAGACTATGAAAAGTATTATCCCCCCTGTTAGAATAGTGTCATTGTTAATTGTTGCATTGTTACTATCAGTAGCAAGTAGTGCTCAGACAATGATGCCATTGCCAAATCATAATACAGTATATTCAGGTTCTGCTCGTGGCTATTGGTTTGTAGCTCCGATTGATTTTACTATTACAGGTTTGCGTGTGCCTAGTCAGGCAGGTACTGGTGGTCAGTATATTCACGTTATGGAGTTGCATACTACTCCACCAATAGCCTTTACGGCTCAATCTACAAACTTTACTACTTTAACATATATATCTAATGCTACTAATGGTGTTATTCAAAATGTGAATATACAAGTAACAGCAGGTGATGTTATTGGCATCATGGGTACAGCAGGCACAGGAAACTCTTATGCAACAGGTGCTTATACTTCAAATATTGGCGGACAGTCAGTCTCTTTGAGTCGTTTGGGTTATCAAGGGCATATTACAGGCGCAGGTGGAGCTCCTCAGTATTGGGGTGTTGCAGCGGGTGCTAGCGGTAGTATAAGTAGAGTAGAAATGTACTATACTGTAGGTCCTCCTTGTGCAGGTGTAAACAATATGTCTATTACTAATGTGAACTCTACAGCAGCTAGTTTTAGTTGGACGCCGCCTGTAAGTACTCAAGGGTATGAATATGCAGTTACCCCTACACCTGCTAATCCTACGACAGGTGTTACTGCTACTACGCTTACTAATGGTAGTGTTACAGGGTTGACTCCAGCGACGCAGTATTATTTACAAGTGCGTAATCAGTGTCAAAGTGGCTCATGGTCTAAGTGGGATACACTTTCTTTCAGAACGCTAGATTCATGTAGTACGCCAAGAGGATTTACTGTTTTCTACGTAGACTCTAACAGTGCAAATATCGGGTGGACTGCTGTGTTGACAGCAAATACCTATCAGTTTATTGTAAATCAATCTAGAAATACACCTACAAGTGCTGCAGGTGCTACAAATACTACGAATAATACACTGTCATTAACAGGGTTAATGGAAGGCACAACATATTACATTCATGTACGATCGTTGTGTAATGGTGATGATAGTTCCGGCTGGATGTTAGATTCGTTTTACGTGCCGATACCTTGTAGAGCACCGCAGGTATCTATCACTAATATTACTACAAATCAAGGTGTTGCCAGTTGGAATAATGTACCGTCAGCTACAGGGTATGAATATGCACTGACAGAAAGTCCAGTGCCGCCGCCTTTCGGTACAGCATGGGCTAATACGAGTTATTATTTACCATTCTTGGATGATGGTAAGACGTACTATTTTCACATAAGATCTCATTGTGATGATCGAGGAGTTATATCAAACTCAGACTGGGGTACTGTTGACTTCGAGACCACGCCTGTTGGTATTGTGTCTGTAGGTAATACAGAAAGTAAAATTAATGTTTATCCTAATCCTGTAACTAATACATTGAATGTAGTCCTAAAAGCTAGTATTGTGTCAGGAGCAAAACTTGAGTTGATTGATATAACAGGTAGGGTTGTTTTAGGGAAAAATATTAACGCTCAACAAACTCAATTGTCTGTAACGGAAATTCCTTCGGGTATCTATTTATTGAAGTTATATAATGGAGACAGTGTCGATGTTTTAAAGGTCACTAAAAGATAGTATTTAGCTAATGATAAATATTAAAAGGCTGCTTAAGAGCAGCCTTTTATG
>CAZPDA010000211.1:0-5305 GCA_964585115.1 uncultured Flavipsychrobacter sp. | reverse complement strand
GGTAATAGTGTTAACTTTTATTGGTTTGATTATTGTGTAGATTTCATGAAATGATGACAAATACATTAAATATCTTATAATAAGATGCTAAAAAACTGAACATATCAGAGCTTTTTATGTTTTAGACTAATGTGTTTTGTAATCTTTACCTAATTTTGAACATTAATATAATCACCCCGTATTTTGCGCATGGAAGAAATAGAGGCAGGGCCACTACTTAGTAAGATAGATACACCCGACGACCTGAAGAAGCTCAGCAAGTCTCAACTACAAGAGGTATGTAATGAGTTGCGTCAGTTCATCATTGACTGTGTGAGTGTGCATGGCGGTCACTTCGGTGCCAGCCTTGGCGTGGTAGAGCTATCGGTAGCACTACACTACGTGCTTAATACTCCTGACGACCAGTTGGTGTGGGACGTAGGTCATCAGGCTTACGGACACAAGATACTTACAGGCCGCCGCAAGGTGTTCCATACCAATCGTAAATACAATGGGTTAAGTGGTTTCCCTAAGCGTAGCGAGAGTGTGTACGATGCATTTGGCGTTGGTCACTCTTCTACATCCATATCAGCAGCGCTGGGTATGGCTATAGCTTCTAAGCTGAAGGGCGAAACACAGAGACAACATGTAGCCGTAATAGGTGATGGTGCTATGACCGCAGGTTTGCCATTTGAGGCACTGAACCACGCAGGTGTTAGCAACAGTAATGTTATCATCATACTGAACGACAACAACATGTCTATCGACCCGAATGTGGGTGCGCTTAAAGAATATCTTACAGACATTACCACCTCTCATACCTACAACAAACTACGCGACGAGGTATGGAATATACTAGGCAAGCTACCTAAGGGTAAGGCACAACAAAAACTGGCTTCTAAAGTAGAGGCGGGATTGAAGGGTATGGTATCAAAGTCTAGCAACTTGTTTGAGGCACTTGGGTTGAGATACTTCGGACCTGTAGACGGGCATAACGTACTGAAGCTGGTAGAAACACTAACACAACTGAAAGACCTACCCGGTCCTAAGCTATTACACATCAAGACCGTAAAAGGAAAGGGCTACGACCTTGCCGAGCAAGACCAAACATTATGGCATGCTCCCGGTACGTTCGATAAAGTGACGGGTAAGATAAACAAGGTAATACCTACTACTCCGCAGCCGCCTAAGTATCAGGATGTGTTTGGGCACACCATTATAGAGCTAGCTAAGGAGAATGAAAAGATAATGGGTATCACTCCTGCAATGCCATCGGGCTGCTCGCTAAAGTATATGATGGCAGAAATGCCAGACCGTGCTATAGATGTGGGCATAGCAGAGCAACATGCCGTGACGGTAAGTGCAGGATTGGCTACACAGGGTATGCGTGTGTTCTGCAACATATACAGCTCCTTCATGCAGCGCGGATATGATATGGTGGTGCACGATGTGGCGATACAGAAACTACCCGTGATATTCTGCCTGGATAGAGCAGGACTAGTGGGCGATGATGGTCCTACCCACCACGGTGCTTATGATATACCATTCATGCGCTGTATACCAAACATGATAGTGAGTGCGCCTATGAACGAGGCAGAGCTGCGCAACATGATGTATACCGCACAGCACGACGATAATGAACTGCCATTCGTAATACGCTACCCACGCGGACAAGGTGTTATGCCTGAGTGGAAGACACCAATGCAACAGATACCTGTAGGTACAGGTCGTAAAATAAAGGATGGTGAAGAAGTAGCAATATTGACCATAGGGCATCCGGGCAACTTTGCAGTGAAAGCTTGTGAAGAGCTGGCTACCGAGGGGCTAAACCCTGCACACTACGACATGCGTTTTGTAAAACCGCTTGACGAGGCTATGCTACACGAGGTGGCACAACGCTACAACAAGATAATAACGGTGGAAGACGGAACCATAGTAGGTGGCTTTGGCAGTGCAGTACTGGAATTTATGGCGGCAAACGGCTACAACCCCGAGGTGAAGATGCTGGGTATACCGGACCGTATAGTAGAGCATGGCAAGCCTGCACAGCTACACCGTGAGTGTGGCTACGATGCACAAGGCATAGCAGAGGCTGTACGTGAGATAGTCAACAAAGAAGTAAAAGAACTGGTGTAAACCACCACTCGATATAATATTCAACACAAGGGCTGCCTATATGGTGGCTCTTTTTATGAAACCAGACCGATGAAAAGATACTTAAGCTTTTTAGCCCTCACTGTACTACTATTCACTTCTTGCGGAGCACAAAGTCAAAAAGACTATACTAGCCTCACCACTGTGAAAGTGATAAAAGGCAAAGACGTTGCCGCACTTACCAAGCAAACAGAATATACTGCTGTATACCTATGGGCTACATGGTGCACTCCCTGTCGCTCTACACTGAAGAAAACTATCAGGCAAATGATGGATACCGTTAAAAGGGACGACTTTCAGATAGTAGTAGTGGCTCTGAGTAAGCACCCTGACAAGGTGCAGGAAATAGTTGATAAAGCAGGTATAAGCCAAACCACTTATGTAGTGAACGATTATACTTTTGACAACGCATTAGGTGATAAAATGAAGATGAATAAAATTATCAAAAGCATTAACAAAGATGTCAAATTCCTCAACCAAGTGCCTGTAGTATTGATGGTGGATAAAGACGGTAAAGTGTATGGAGATACCTATTCCACATACGATGTGAAACGCTTTTTGAGTGGAGAACTTAAGTAAGCCCAACCACTCAATATAATAGTCAACAAGAGCGCTTTTGTTTGTCCCACTGTCCCACTTGTGGAGAGGGGGTACACAGTAGGGACACATAGGGACAAGACATTGGCACAACGCTAAATACTTATTCGTCATGTCGAACCTTGTGTGAGGCATCTCACCGATGTGTCGGTGCAGGCTCCTAATGAGTAGGTAAGCTAGTTTGCATACGCTCAGGAGATTTCTCCAGTTCGTTCCTCACTGTTCGAAATGACAACCTTGATTATAGATGTGTGTTGTCCCCATGTCCCAGTTGTAGAGAGGGGTACTACAGTTGGGACATGAGGGACAAGGTTATATACCATTCGTCTAACGAGATAACCTATTGGTCTGACCATATATCGTTTTCCTCGTATAGTAACATATAGTAAATATTTAATTCATTACTTTAGTTCTTCTCACCTGACTATCAATATCACCCACCTATACCACTACCAAGCTGTCACTAAATACCTCAACATACAATGAAAACAATTTCAGTATTCTACCACCTATTAAGACAAGCGGCTCTTAAGAAGACCGCATTACTACTCTCCTTGCTATTGGCATTCAGTATCAGCACAAAGGCAGTGGTCAAGACACAAGACCTGGAAAGCTCTTACAAAGGCTATAGTATTGAAAAGATACCCGGCACAGACGAGTTTGTAGCAGCAGGTACATTCTATGTAGATGGTCTTTTGCAACCATTTACAGGCTACCACTTCCTACATTTAGATATTAACGGGAATGTACTATTATCTAATTATGTTTACCCATTTACTTCGGGTTCCCCACAGGCAGACTGGGAGCTACGTGTTGTAGACATTACCGTAGAAGACTCAGACAACTTTTGGATAGTGATGTCTGCCAGAGACCTTGCTAACAACTACGACTTTGCATTTGCAGAAAAAGTACAGATATCGAACGGAGGAAACCCTAGTTTGATACTGCCTAACCAAGTGACGATAAGTAACCAGGGCGATCCTATGTTCGAGAACCTGTATCCTACACACTCAGTATTTGAGGATGGATACCTGTATATCTGTGGTTATGTATCAGGACTAGCACCAAGCACGCCAGCCCCTACCGTTACATCTATGTACAAGCAGGGTATGGTATCCAGCACAGATGTATCTACCCCTACACCTACTACTATCATGAAGGTATGGGAAACAATACCAGCCTCTTTAACAAACCCTATCGATTATGACATGGCACTAAAAATGCAAAAGGACGGAGACAACCTTTATGTAACAGGTGCGGGCAACGTAGCCCCTACTACTGCAGGTGCCAACTCCCCATCAGGTGCTTTGTTCATTCATTTTTCGGCACCATTGCTTAATGTTATCGGCGACCCTACGGTTAGCTACTTCAACTCTGGTGTGGTATATCCTACCCCTACGCCAAACGGTATCTTTGGTATGGATGTGATGATAAGGAATGGTGAGATATTTTTATTGGTCAATGAGTTTGAGTACTACAACCTGTCTCGTTGGGGCGTAGTGAGGCTAGACCCTGGTACACACCTGCCAGACCCTGTGTTGCCAAGCTATGTATACCGTACCAGCACCAATACCGACTGGGTAAAACAGTTTATGCTGAATCCTTCTGCACCAGATGCCAACCATGTAAGTGTAGTGGGTGAGATAGTAAGAGAGTACAACAATTGTATGACACCACCTATGTACAACCCGCCGAGCTTTACAGGGGTAGTACCTTATATCGTTGATTGCGATTTTCATTGGAACCCCGGTACAGGTATCGGTATGACGCTGTATAGCCAATACTTACACGCCGCTAATATACCTAACAGCACCACGTCTAACACGCTGGACTATCTGGCAAGCACACCAACTGCTGCGGGTACGATGCTGGAGAATGTGACCAGACACCACACCTTTGCCATCAGGTATGAGGACCAGAACAGTAACGAAGGTATAGCACTGATATACCCTAAGCAAAGACCTACTAATCCTGACCATCTTAACGCTAAATTCATGACGCTGGATGCAGCAGGACAAGAGCCTGTGTGTGCCAACGAATGGTCTTGCCAAGTAGACTACCTTACCAAACAAATGCAAGGTATCGTGTTTGCCGAAACACCGGCACAGCCTACGGCACCATCTATACGTCAGCTTAGGAGGAGGGTAATTAACGTGTTCCCTGATAGTTGCCAGAACGGCTCTTACAAAACCACAAGTGCGGCTAACATAGCCAGCGCAGCTACTAACATCAGCCTATACCCCAACCCCGCTACTACTACCGTAAATGTAGACTTTGGCAACAAGCTAGAGGGCGACTATACCTTCAAGCTAATGGACATAACGGGCAAGGTAGTATACGAGCAAAATGGTGTAGTAGGCAAGGTAGCAGTGCAACTGCCACAGCTAAGTGCAGGTACTTACTTAGCAACTATCTCTACTGCCGATGTGATACACTCGGAGCAACTGGTGATACAATAACACTACATTGTTTTTTCATACAAAAGGGCTGCCTATATGGTGGCTCTTTTTGTTTGTCCCACTGTCCCACATGAGGGTAGCCTCCCTATAGCTGGGACAAGGGACAAGGTTAATGC
>CAZPDA010000210.1:0-5322 GCA_964585115.1 uncultured Flavipsychrobacter sp. | reverse complement strand
GTAAGGATATCCTTTTCTTCGTAGATAACATCTTCCGTTTCACTCAGGCAGGTTCAGAGGTGTCAGCACTTCTTGGTCGTATGCCATCGGCGGTGGGTTATCAGCCAACTCTTGCAACAGAGATGGGTCTGATGCAGGAGCGTATTACCTCTACTAAGAATGGTTCAATTACATCGGTACAGGCGGTATATGTACCTGCGGATGACTTGACCGATCCGGCTCCGGCTACTACTTTCGCTCACTTGGATGCAACTACGGTACTTAACCGTAAGATAGCGGATAAAGGTATCTACCCTGCGGTAGATCCATTGGATTCTACTTCTCGTATCCTTACTCCGGCTATCGTTGGTGATGCGCACTATAACACTGCGAACCGTGTTAAATTGATCCTACAACGCTATAAAGAGCTTCAAGATATCATTGCTATCCTTGGTATGGATGAGTTGAGTGAAGAAGATAAGCAAACTGTAGCACGTGCTCGTAAGGTTGAGCGTTTCCTTTCTCAGCCATTCCACGTAGCAGAGCAGTTCACAGGTCTACAAGGTGTGCTTGTGCCTATCGAAGATACTATCCGTGGTTTCAACATGATCATGGACGGTGAAGTAGATGAGTATCCTGAAGCAGCATTCAACCTTGTAGGTACTATTGAAGATGCTATCGAGAAGGGTAAGAAACTGATGGAACAAGCTAAAAAATAATTGTAGATGCAGTTAGACATTTTAACACCCGAGAAAAAAATATTCAGTGGAGAGGTATATGGTATACAGCTACCGGGTATTGAAGGGTACTTTGAAATACTAGACAATCACGCACCTATCATAGCTACGCTTGGTAAAGGCAAAATGAAAGTGCTAAAAGATAAAAACACCACAGAACGCTATGAGATAGCAGGTGGTTTTGTTGAAGTGCTAAAGAATAAAGCGAAAGTGTTGATAGAGGGTGCTGAGCTAATAAGCTAAAAGCTATTACTGCACCATACGCAGTAGTCAAAATAACTAAGCCGAGTACAGATGTGCTCGGCTTTTCTATTGGTATATTTTGCTTTTATGTGATATATAGCTATTTTAGTAATTCATCTTTTTTACTCACTAGAAAACATAAGTCATGAAAACACTTATCATTTCGGCTTTATTAAGCCTAGTATGCTTCAGTATGAATGCACAAACGCTGAAGATCGTAAACAATTCCAATTGTAAAGTAAATTATTACCTATCAGCTGCAGACCCTGCATGTTCCTCAACATCATCCACTATTAACTATGGTATATTGCCCGGGGCTACCGTAGCATTTACATTTAGCACTGCTACTTGGGGAGGTACCACACCTTCAACAGGCTGGCAATGGCAGTTCATTAAAGAGTGGAACGGTTGCGGATCGTATACGTTCCCTTATCCTGATTGTACTGGGGGCGTTAATACTAATGTTTGCGCCGTAGGTATACCTTGCTCAGGCTTGACAGCAGTATCTTGCATGAAGATGGATATGTCTTGCAACTCTTGTAGTGCTGTAAAGACCAAGTGGACAACATACCCTAATGGTGATGTGTTGGTGAATATTTGGTAGAAACAGTTTTGAAAATAGTAAGACCCTTAAGTGCTGTAGCTGTGCTTAAGGGTCTTTTATGCCTAAGGGTTATTTCTTGCACTAGTGTTATTAGGTTATATTTGAGCTCCTAAAGGTCATAATTGAATTTACCATTTTTCATAGCACGCAGGTATTTGCTTAAACAAAAAGGACGTTTTTCGTCCTTTATTATTAGGCTGGCTATTATAGCCACATCGCTAAGTGTGGCAGTGATGATAGTTGCTATGGCTGTGGTCATAGGCTTCAAGCATGAAATAAAGGATAGGATATTCAACTTTTGGGGTAATGTACATGTAGTGCCATATACTACTAGTAATACTTCTATCATCAGCCCAGAGCCTGTAGCTCAATTGCCTGACCTTGAGGCGGCCACCCAAAATATGCCTGAGGTAAAGAGCTTAACGCCTTTTGCTACAAGACCTGTTATCATTAATGCTAACGAGCTGACAGAAGGTATTTTATTAAAAGGTGTTAGCCATGAGTATAGCTTTCCTAAAGGGATAAACATTACGAGCAACCCATCTTTCTCCGATAGTAATTACAATAAGAGTGTTATACTCTCCAAAGCTATTGCTGATAAGGTATTAGCAGAGGTAGGAGATGACCTGCTAATGTACTTTTTAGAGCCCGGAGCCTCTTTCCCTAGAATAAGAAAAGTGCGTATTGCAGGTATATATCATACGGGATTAGAGGATATAGATCAGAAGTATGCCATTTGTGATATTCGTTTTCTACAAAAAATAAACGGCTGGGCTGATAATGATATAAACGGTTATCAGGTAGAACTATATGATGATGAGCATGCAGAAGCTGTTGCCGATAAGATATTTCAAGACCATATACCACAGACCTCTACGCTTACTACATATACCATGAAGGATGTTTTCCCTGGTATATTTGATTGGTTAAGGATACAGAATATGACCGCTGCTCTCGTGCTGTTGGTAATGGCAATAGTTGCTATCATCAACCTTGCAGCAGCATTACTCATATTGATAGTAGAGCAGGCAAGAATGGTAGGTGTACTCAAAGCACAAGGCATGAGTAATGGCATGCTTCAGAAGATATTTTTATACCATGCTACGCTTATCGGTGGGGTAGGCGTATTGATAGGCAATATAGTAGGGCTAGGTTTATGCTTTATCCAAAAGCAAACAGGTGTGATAACCCTTATGGAAGATGCCTACTTTATGAAGACTGCTCCTGTACATATAGTATGGTGGCATGTAGTATTGATAGATATTGCTACGCTAGTATTATGCATACTTTTTATGTGGTTGCCATCGTTGTATATTCGCCGTATCAACCCAGCTAAAGTGTTGCAGTTCAAATAGCTTTTACTTGACCAATAAAGCACTATATAGAGACTTTTGTAAGCAAGAAAAAGGCTTACCTATATTCCATCAAGACTGGTGGCTGGATATTGTGTGTGATGAATGGGATGTAGTTGTTGTAAAAAAAGGAGATAGGGTAACAGGTGTTTGGCCTTACCCAGTAGAGCAAAAGTTGGGAGTGTCTATATTAAGGGATCCTGTCCTTACACCATACTTAGGTCCGTATGTATCCTTCCCTCACGACCTTAAGTCTTCTAAGAGAGACAGCTTTGAACATGATGTGATCACTCAGTTGCTTGAGCAATTACCTGAGGCTCAAGTGTGGTCTACAGCATTAATGCCAGAGCTAAAACAGGTCGGTTTATTTACAGGAAAGGAGTTTGATGTTTCTGTAAAACAGACCTTTATTATGCCCTTGACGGATACTATAGAAAATATCTTTTCTCGCCTGAATGAAGACCACCGTAGAAAGGTACGTAAGGCAGAAAAAGAGCTGACGATCAGTAAGGAGCCTGAGCTGTTAGAAGAGTTGTGGCATTATCAACAAGCTACTTTGCAACGAAAGGATGTCGCAATGCACTTTTCTCTAGCTAAACTTAAGGAGTTATATACTGCTTGTAAAGAACATGATAGCACGGCATTGTGGGTAGCAAGAAAAGAAGGAACTATACAAGCTATTATTTGGCACATCTGGGATGGTACTCGTGCATACTATCTGGTAGGAGGTAAGAATCCAGACGCGCCGGACTATAAGGCGATGACAGCTTTATTATGGCATGCTATTGCACATTCTAAAAAACTAGGACTACAGACCTTTGATTTCGAAGGAAGTATGGATAGTGGTGTAGAACGTTTTTTTAGGAACTTTGGTGCCGATCGTTCCCTATACTTAGTATTAAAGAAGAATAGATCTGCTATTTGGAAACTAAAAGAGTTAGTTCGCTAAACCTGAAATAAAGTTATGTATGCCTTAAATATTGGCATATAAGGTCGTATTTATAAGACATTTTGTCCCACTAAGCACAATGGCAAAATTATTGAAGTTAATATTGCAAGCGTTAAAATTTAAGAATTTCAGGTATATGAGCGATAATACATTTGATAAAGAGCAGGAAAATGCACAAACTGCTGACAATGTAGCAGACCAAAAAACATCAAACGAAGAGAAGCTTAATAATGATGATAATGTTGAGGGTGCTCAGCATATGGAAGATAAAGTGGATGAAGGTGATGAGCAGAGCAAACTAGAAAAAGAGCTGGAAGAGCAAAAAGATAAGTATATAAGACTGGTAGCTGAGTTTGAGAATTTTAAAAGGAGGACCAGTAAGGAAAAGCAAGACCTGATAATGAGTGGAGGTCAGGATATCGTGAAGGCTCTTTTGGCTGTGTTGGATGATAGTGATAGAGCGGCAAAGCAATTAGAGACAGCTACTGAATTAGACGAAGTGAAGGAAGGGGTAACTCTTGTATTTAATAAGCTAAGGTCTACTTTAGAGCACAAAGGTGTATCTAAAATGGAGATAGAGAATGCAGAGTTCAATCCTGATCTACACGAAGCAATAACGGAAATACCAGCCCCTACTGAAGATATGAAGGGCAAGGTGATAGACGTTGTTGAAAATGGTTATTACCTGAATGACAAGATCATCAGGCACGCAAAAGTAGTAGTAGGTAAATAATAAAACAGAAAGCGCTTCATTCGCGAAGCATAGATAGTAATGGCAAAAAGAGATTATTACGAGGTATTAGGTGTATCAAAGTCAGCAAGTGCTGATGAGATAAAGAAAGCCTACCGAAAAATAGCATTGAAGTATCACCCCGATCGTAATGAAGGGGATGCAGCGGCAGAAGATAAGTTCAAAGAAGCAGCCGAGGCTTATGATGTATTGAGCGATCAGCAAAAGAAAGCACAGTATGATAGGTTTGGCCACGCAGGTATGGGTGGTGCAGCTGGTGGCTTTGGCGGAGGCGGCCAAGGTGGTATGCGCATGGAAGATATCTTCGAGAACTTTGGTGATATCTTCGGTGATATGTTTGGCGGCGGAGGCGGCTTCGGCGGTGGTCACGGTTTTGGTGGCGGTGGCGGAAGAAGGCAAGGCACAAGAGGTGCTAACCTTCGTGTGAAGCTGAAGATGAGCTACCAAGACATACTGAATGGTGCTACTAAGAAGATAAAAGTAAAAAAACATGTAAGCTGTAAGACCTGTAACGGTAGCGGTGCAAAAGACAGTGGCTCAGTACAGACCTGTAGTAGCTGTGGTGGTACCGGTCAGGTAAGGCGTGTTCAAAGCACGTTCTTAGGGCAGATGCAAACTGTTACTACTTGTCCAAGCTGTAATGGTGAGGGTACACAGATCACATCTAAGTGTGGTACTTGTAAAGGTGATGGTAGAGTATACGGAGA
>CAZPDA010000209.1:0-5324 GCA_964585115.1 uncultured Flavipsychrobacter sp. | reverse complement strand
GTTCTTGAATATTCAGATCGCGGAAGAACTCACTTATTTCCAGCTCAAGAGATTGAATAATACTAAACAATACAGGAAGTGACGGGATGCTTCGCCCATTCTCTATTTGTGAAATAAGTCCTTTGCTAACAGACGAACGGTCTGCTAGTTCTTGTACCGTAAGTCTTTTCTCCAGACGGTACTGTTTTATCCTTTTACTTACCTCAAGTAGAAATGCTCCCTCCATGTATAGTAATATTAAACACAAATGTATTTAGCTGAGATGTACTATACAAGCGACTTTCAAAAATTAACCTAATAAACACAATTTAAGAGTTAACAATTTAGTAAACTAATGTTTAGCATTTGTATACTTAGTCCAACTACATTTGCCCTGCAAACAGAAAAGTAGTGAATACAAAAAAGCTAAATATCCGATCGAAGAGTCTTGCAGTGATAGCTATGCTTAGTGTGGGTTTAGTATTTGTAAATAAAGTACAGGCACAGTCTACAGTAGATAGTTTGCAGTATAGTCTACAAGTAACCATCCTTGAATCAGAGTTTCAGAGGTCAGCAGCATTATTTCAGTTGGATAAATACAAGTTGGTAAATCCTTTTGATGTAGACGGAGGTGAGGTTTTTGAAGAAGCTTGGAAGCAATATGAAATAGTATATAAGAACACTCCTGCTACTAACAGAAAGGACTATTTCACAGAGACGTTTTTCGATATAGCAATGAAGGCAGCACAGCTACATAGGTATGCTACTGCTGTTAGCATACTTACTAAGCATAAAGAAGAGGTACACCCTACAGAGCACATTCATCATGATAAATGGGATTATAACAACGATCATTCAACACACAATCATAACGACTAAATGAAGCAGAAGGGTATCCTATTATTGATAATTGGTGTGCTAATAGCAAATGTGGTATTGGCGCAGAGTAAGCATAGCATTAGTGGTCAAGTAAATGACGATGTAGGACCTATGCCGGGTATTATAGTAGTACTAGAACAAACAGGCTACCATAGCGTGACGGATGTAGATGGTAAGTTCCGTTTGCTGAATGTGCCTGATGGCTCATATAAGTTGTTAGTAACTGGACTTGGTTTTGAGTCTTATCAGAAAGACCTAACAGTATCAGGTAAGTCTATTGTTATTGGTGTAATAACTATGCAGTACAAGATGATGGACAAAGTCGTGGTTACAGCAAGTACACGTCCGTCTGAGGTGAAGGCACTAAATATGATGAAAACTGCACCGATAGTATCAAACGTGGTGTCATCTGAAGGTGTAGCTAAGTTGCCGGATAGAAACGTAGCAGAAGCGGTGCAACGTCTACCTGGTGTAGTAATGGAAACAGACCAAGGTGAGGGGCGTTTCATTTCGTTCAGAGGAACGCCTAGTGATTGGAGCTCTGCACTGGTGAATGGTGATAGAATGCCTGTGGCTGATGAAGAATCTAAGACAAGAGCCATGAACTTTGACATATTTCCATCTAGCCTTATTGACTACATAGTAGTTGCGAAAACACTTACTCCTGATATTGAAGGTGATGCAATTGGTGGTAGTGCCAACTTCATCACGAAGAGTGCTCCTGTAAAACAAGTAATGCAAGCTAGTGTTGGTTTGGGTTATAATGCACAAGCAGAGAAGCCATTGTATAATGCTACACTATCTTATGGTAATCGTAGTAAGAATAAGAAGTTTGGCTATTTAGTAGGTGGAAGTATCTATGAGCGTAATTGGGCTACAGACAATTACCAAATATTCTATAGTAGCAATATAGATCATTCGTTGACCAGACTAGAACTGAGAGACTATGAAGGGAAACGTACAACAGTAGGGCTTAATGCAGCTGTAGATTATGAATTTAGCAATAGAGTAAAGGTATATGCTAAAGGTGTATACGGTAGTATGCAAGATGATGAGTATAACCGAAAGACGATGTACAATTGGAGTACAGGCGTAGGGCAGTCCATCAAGCTACAGAACATACATAATATACAAGACTCAAAGTTTTGGGGTGTGGAAGCGGGTACGGAGATAAATGTTACTGATAAGCTGCAAGCAAACATTCGTATAGCAAGGTATGACAACAGGTTTCAGTATGGAGCAGTGCCCTATAAGGATAAGAACGACCCAAGAAATGGCTACCATGTTGTAGAGTTTGAAAAACAGGTGTTCTTTAGAGATTTTTTGTATCTGGACGACCAAGGTAACCAAACCGATGAGGCCAATGCATACTATAGAGCCAAACTCCTGAATATAGACAGCCCGATACCGGGTTATGGTGATGACTACCAAAATATACAGCCCGTATATGAGAACATCATCCCTGTGAGTGCAGAAGATACGATGTTCAAATTCAGCAGAGCATATAGCGAAACGAACAGAACTTACGAGCGTGATCCTATAGTCGCTCAGCTAGACCTTAACTATTCTGCTAGTAACAATTTACAGATAAAGTTTGGAGGTAAGCTTAGGATGAAAGAAGGTGAACGGAAAGTAGGTCTTGAACTGTGGGATAGAAGTAAAGATTACCCTAACGCAATACTATATGATACATACAGTCCTCAACCATTAAATGAGAAGGGTGGTTTCTTACAAGAACTGAATACACCTTATCAAGGAAACATGTACCCATTCTTGAGCAAAGATGTATTAAACAACTTTGTAGAAAATATGGGTGATACATTGGTTCACCGTCCTTTTGGGGTACAAACCCCATATTTTGAGCAAGTAATAGGCTCAAGCTATAAGTATACTGAGGATGTATACGCTGGTTACGCAATGGCTACATGGACGCCTGCAAAAAGACTGACCATAGTAGGTGGTATGCGTGCGGAGTATACCAAGCCAACGGTAACAGCAGATACTATTGTAACCATAGATAAAGCTTTGGGTACTGTTGCATTGCAGTCTGTTACTTCAGGAGAGGATTATTTGTCGCTGCTACCAATGATGAACATGAAGTATGAGTTGAGCAAGAATCAGAATGCAAGATTTGCGGTTACCAGAACATTCCGTAGACCTAACTTCAATGAGATAAAACCTGGTGCAGCTACCATAGACTATACCAATAATGACCTGATATACGGTAACCCATTACTGAAGCCTACATACTCTTGGAACTTCGATATAGCATACGAATACTATATGGGACGTGCTGGTATGTTTAGCATTGGCGGTTTTTACAAAGACGTAAAAGACCATATATATACAGCTTTTGAAAGTTCAAGCACGGATAACTCGGGTATATCTAATGAGTTTCAGATACCTGGAGGAGTAATAGCCAAAAAGTTTCAGAATGCGCCTACAGCTTTTGCTGCAGGGTTTGAAGTGTCTATTATATCTAAGTTCCAGTTCTTGCCGAGTTTCTTGAAAAACTTCGGAGCTAGTGCTAACTATTCTTACACCTATTCTGAAATGAAGATAGAGGCAAGAGATAAAGCACAAGCACTGCCAAGGCAATCGCCTAATGTTTTAAACCTTGCTTTATTCTACGAGAGTGATAAGGTCACAACACGTATAGGGTTGAATTACCGTGATCCTTATTTGTATGAGCTGAACCTATATGCAGTACAAGACCCCAATACCTATGAGCATATTATCGTGCATCAGGATAATGATTACGATGTGTTTATTGGTAAGAGCCTAACTGTAGATTACTCATTCTCTTACCAGTTCTTGAAACACTTTTCAGCATTTTTAGAGGTAAATAATCTGCTCAATACGCCTTATGTAAAGTATAGGGGTAGGGTAGAAAGACCAGTCAAAACAGAATACTATTCCATAAGAGGTCTAGTAGGTATTAAATACAACTTATAACTATTAACATAATAAAATCGAATAGATAATGAGACGCTTAATTTTTACTATCAGCACATTAGCACTATTAGGTGCAGGCCTTAAGGCGACAGCACAGCAGAAAGAACCAAAAGTACTTTTTATCGGTATTGACGGTGTTCGTTATGATGCATTAAAGCAAGCTAACACACCTAACATTGACGACTTATCTAAAAACGGTTTATTCACTTACGATTCATGGCATTGTGGTATCACATCAAGCGGTCCGTCATGGTCATCAATGATGACTGGTGTATGGGAGCAAAAGCATAAAGTAACTAGTAATAGTTACAATAATGCTGATTATAATAACTTCCCATATTTCCCTAAAAGGGCTAAAGAGTGTGACCCTAATTTAAAAGCTGTTGAGATCATCACTTGGGATCCGATGAATGATCCAACTAATAGTAACAATAGCGCAGGTTACGTTTTTAATAGTGGCTTTAATCAATCTATTGATGCCGGCACACATAGCCAAGGTGCTGTAACAGCAGCCACTAAGATACAGTTGCAAGATGCAGATCTTGATATATTATTCATACATTATGACGAAACAGATGCGACGGGACATGGTAGCGGCTTTGACCCTAACAACGCTGCATATATAAATGCTATACAGCAAGTAGATAAAGAAATAGGAGAAGTGGTGGTAGCACTTAAAGCACGTCCTACTTATGCTCAGGAAGATTGGATGATCTTGTTAACCACAGACCATGGTGGTGTTGGCACAGGTCATGGTGGTAATACAAATACAGAGAGACACATATGGTGGATAGCATCTGGCGATAACGTTCCTAATATGGAGATCACAGGAGACGATCCTGGTAGCTATCAAATATCAAGCAACCCGGTAGATACTACTAAGCTTAAAGCAACTCCTGTACTTACTGATATTGCAGTTACAGCATTAGCTCATGTACTTAAGTATAATACCACTTCTACTTGTTCTGACCCTGAAAGTAATCCTAACTGGAAATTAGATGGTAAGTCTTGGTTGCCTAAAACAACTTCTAGCTATGTATTAGCAGACCATAATGCTACGGTAGATTTTGGTATCTATCCAAACCCTAATAATGGTGACTTTAAAGTAGCATTCAGAGATATGAAGGGTGATATATCTATCGCTGTAATGAACGTGTCTGGTCAAACTGTATTCAATAATAATATTGTAGCAGAGAACGGTTTAACTGTCGTTCCTGTAAGTCTATCCACAATGCCAAAGGGGGTATACTTCTTAGAAGTTAGCTATGACGGTAACACAACTACTCGCAAAGTAGTTTTACAATAAAAAACATAAAAATAAAGAGGGATAAAATTACCAACATCTCACCGCCGATAATTTTTCCCTCCTGTACATTAACTAATGTTAAACAATTAATGCAATGCTAATTTATGAAAAATCGAACAAAAATTTTTTGTTTTTGCTTTAAGCGAAAACGGCTTTTATTGTTTATTATGAAGAGTTATTTTTTTCTATTCTGTACAGTTATGAT
>CAZPDA010000208.1:0-5358 GCA_964585115.1 uncultured Flavipsychrobacter sp. | reverse complement strand
AAATATTTCCATTCTCCAATATTAATGAACCCTTTTGTTATATAGCCTATATCTTTAATTCTGCCATTGTAGTGATAATATTTTAATAAAAGAGAGTCGTAACTATAAGGTGGCTTTTTGAAAGTAGGTCCTTTTTGTTGTCCGTTTGGATAAAACTCAGCAATGTATTTCTTTATCCCGTTTTGACTAATTGATATTGCTGCGATATTCCTATTACTATCATATATCAACATGTTATCTGTGCTATCTTGATAAAGTAGGTAATGATTAACTGTCCAGTTGTTTCGCTCCCATTTTTCTACATAAAAACTATCATAGTTACTTTTAATACTGTCTACCAAATTACTATCCACCAAAAGAATTTCAATATCAGACTTAGTGTATGGTCTTTTACATGAAAAGAATAGAAGTGTTAAAGTAGTTAAGTACAATAGTCTCACGGTATATAATGTTAATGGTTAATCTCTTTTAAAGCTGATAGGTTGCTCCTTTTCTAGTTTGCCAAACTGGTCGTAGGTCTCAATAAGCTTCATATAACCTGCCGTATCGTAGTATTTCCATTCGCCAACATGCACGCCATTGTCTAAATAGCCGTGTGCGCTAATGCGTCCATCCTCATAATAATGTTTTACCTCAATAGAGTCTATAGTAGTAGCGTCTGTAATAACAGTGGAACGTAATTGCCCATTAGGATAGTAAGTGCCGGTATATATTGGTACGTTTCTCTTTTTCTTCACGATGCTTTTTATCAGCTTATCACTATCATACATTACCTCTGTCTTGGTGCTATCTGTGTTGTTCCAATAGTGTTCAATATACCATTGGTTGCCACCAGCCAAAGCCGTTGTATGCATAGTATCTGCACTACTCTTGATATTATTGAGCATTGGTGTATCAATAGTTACAACCTCAACGGGAGACTTTGTAGAGCTGTTAGTATTGCAGGCTGCTAAAAAAGTAATACAAAGTACAATAGCGTATCTTCTCAACATAAGTAGTTATTAGTATCGTGATATGGCAAAGCTACTTCTTCCTGCTATTATGTCAATAAGAGCAGCTTTTATTTCTTGATCCGGATCAATTTTATTTTGATGATAGCAACCGAACTTTGTGCAAAACAAAGAAGCATGAAACCTCTTATAGTTCTAGTTGTAGTATTCCTTTTAGCTGCATTAGCTTTAAAGGTGATGAACAGGTTGGACTTGCCATTGGCAGGGCGGATAGCAATGGCAGCGATGCTTTGCTTTACCGCTATCGGTCATTTTGCCTTTGCTGATGGTATGGCCATGATGGTGCCTGATATGTTACCTTTTAAAAAGGAGATAGTATATGCTACAGGAGTGTTGGAAGTGCTATTCGGTATATGTTTATTGATCCCTCCTCTAAGAGTATATACAGCATGGGTAGTAATAGCATTCTTTATACTAATGCTACCTGCTAATATAAAAGCTGCAATAGAGCATATAGACTATCAAAAAGCTACTTATGACGGTTCGGGTTTAAGTTATCTCTGGTTTCGTGTGCCGTTACAGGTTTTGTTTGTTGTGTGGACTTATATTGTTGGGGTAAGAGGGTAGGTTCGTCGTATTATTGGGGTGCGGAAGTACGTTGCTTCTTCAAAGATCCTGACGGGCACTTATTTGAGATAAGTGAGTATAGGGCAGACTCTTAGTATTGTTCACCCCTGTGGATAATTGAACACTTTAACCCCGCCTGTTTTTCGTTATTTTGTAAGACGCTGATAGGATAGTGCTTTTATGAAATTCTCACATCTACATAATCATACCCAGTTTTCCCTGCTAGACGGGGCTTCTGCCATACCAAAACTATATGCCAAAGCTGCTGCTGACAACCAGCCGGCAATGGCCATTACTGACCATGGTAACATGTTCGGGGTGTTCGAGTTCGTGTCGCAAGCGTGGAAGAATACCAAGGTGGTAGGTAAAACAGAGGACGGAAAGGATATAAAAGAACCTGTAGTAAAGCCGATCGTAGGTTGTGAATTCTACTTGGTAGCGGATAGACATAAAAGACAGTTTGTACGTGGAGAGAAGGATGTGCGTTATCACCAGCTATTGCTTGCAAAAGATGAGGTAGGCTATAAGAATTTGGTGAAGCTGTGTTCGCTAGGATATATGGAGGGCTTATATGGTAAGTATCCTCGTATAGATAAGGAGTTGATACTAAAACACCACGAGGGGTTGATCGCGACAACCTGTTGCCTTGCTGCAGAAGTGCCGCGTACTATATTGAGAGAAGGAGAGGAGAAGGCTGAAGAGGTCTTTAAATGGTGGCTAGACCTGTTTGGCGATGACTACTATGTGGAGCTGCAACGCCACGAGATCCCGGATCAGATAAAGGCGAATGAAGTACTACTGAGATTTGCTAAAAAGTACAATGTTCCGGTCATTGCATCGAACGATAGCCACTATGTAGAGCAAGATGATGCGAACGCGCACGATATCCTACTGTGTATCAATACGGCAGAGAAGCAGAGTACTCCTAAGATGAAGGACTTTGACGATAGCGGTGTTAAGAATAAGGATGCACGTTTTGCCTTCTATAATGACCAGTTCTACTTTAAGAAGACAGACGAAATGTCTGCACTGTTCAGTGATATACCACAGGCTATTGATAATACGCAAATGATAGTGGATAAGGTAAAGCCGCTAAAGCTGGAGCGTGATATCTTATTGCCACACTTTAAAGTGCCTGCAGAGTTCAATGATGATCAGGATAAATATCTGGAACATCTTACGTGGACAGGAGCAAAGGAGCGTTATAGAGAGATAACGCCGGAGATAGAAGAGCGTTTGAACTTTGAGCTCTTTACTATCCGTACCATGGGGTTTGCGGGGTACTTCCTTATTGTAGGAGACTTCATTAAGGCTGGTCGCGACCTTGGTGTGCTAGTAGGCCCGGGTAGAGGTAGTGCGGCTGGTAGTGCAGTAGCTTACTGTATCGGGATAACGAACATCGACCCGATAAAGTATAAACTACTTTTTGAGCGTTTCCTGAATCCGGAACGTAAGAGCATGCCCGATATAGATACGGATTTTGATGATGCAGGAAGGCAACGTGTTATCGATTATGTGGTAGATAAATATGGTAAGAATCAGGTAGCCCATATCATTACCTATGGTACTATGGCTGCCAAAATGAGTATAAAGGACGTAGCTAGGGTGCTAGACCTGCCTTTGCAAGACAGTAATGCATTGGCTAAGATGGTGCCTGACCGTCCGGGTATATCGCTTAAGCGTATACTGAATGCACCTATTGATGGTGATGGTAGCTTGAAGAGTAAAGAAGGGCTTGGTAGTGAAGAGATAGAATTTGTAAATAAGCTACGTGAGATACATACCACACCGAATAACCTTCATGGTGATGTGCTACGTGAGGCTGAGAAGTTAGAGGGGTCAGTAAGGAATACAGGTATACACGCGGCGGGTATCATCATTGCCCCGCAAGACCTTACAGACCTGATACCGGTAGCAGCAACCAAAGATGTTGAGCTACTTATCACACAGTTCGAGGGTAGTATCATTGAGGATGCAGGGGTTATTAAAATGGACTTCTTGGGGTTGAAGACCCTGACCATTATTAAAGATGCGCTAGACCTTATCAAGCGTAACTATGATATAGAAATAGATGTAGATACACTTCCTCTTGATGACCAGAAGACATTTGAGCTTTATCAGAAAGGGGAGACCAATGGTACGTTCCAGTTTGAGAGTGTGGGTATGCAGAAGTACCTACGAGAGCTGAAGCCCGATAAGTTCGATGACCTTATCGCGATGAACGCCCTATACCGTCCGGGACCGTTGGAGTATATACCAAACTTCATTCGCCGTAAGCATGGTGAGGAAGATATCACTTATGACCTTCCTGAAATGGAAGAGTATCTAGATGATACTTACGGTATTACCGTATATCAGGAGCAGGTGATGTTGCTATCGCAAAAGTTGGCAGGCTTTAGTAAGGGTGATGCCGATGTCTTGCGTAAGGCAATGGGTAAGAAGAAGAAGGATGTACTGGATAAAATGAAGGTCCAGTTCATAGAAGGGGCAACTAAAAAAGGACACCCTGAAGATAAGCTGAATAAAGTATGGACAGACTGGGAGGCCTTTGCACAATATGCCTTCAATAAATCGCACTCTACTTGTTATGCTTATGTTGCTTATCACACAGCATATCTTAAAGCTCATTATCCTGCTGAGTTTATGGCTGCCGTGCTCAACAACCAGAATAATATCGATAAGATAAAGTTCTATATGGAGGAGTGTCAGCGTATGGGCTTACAGGTATTAGGGCCTGATGTTAATGAGAGTTTGAAAGGTTTCTCCGTAAGTGAGGAAAGTGTCATTCGTTTTGGAATGAATGCGATAAAAGGTGTAGGTGAAGCTGCTGTTGAAGATATTATTAGAGAGCGTGAGGAGAACGGTCTCTATAGTACTCCTTTTGATATGATAAGCAGGGTGAACCAGAGGACGGTAAACAAAAAGTCTTTAGAGAACTTGGTGCTAGCAGGAGCTTTAGATTGTTTCCCTGAGTTGCATAGAGCACAATATTTTTATGCGCCGCCTACTGACCCTGTAACGGGGTTAGAGCGGATAGTAAAGTTTGGTAACCAGTTTCAGGCTAATAGTACCATGGCAGCCAATAGTTTGTTTGGAGAGTCTGCTATGCCAGAAGTAACACCACCCCCAATACCCGAATGTGAACCGTGGACACTGCCAGACCTGCTTAATCGTGAAAAGGATGTCATAGGTATCTACCTTAGTGCGCACCCGCTAGATGGGTTCAAGTTTGAGATGCAGCATTATAAGTTCATGAATATTGCTGACTTGGATAAGCTAAAAGGAAGGCAAGTAAGGTTGGCAGGCTATGTGACGGATGCTGCACACATGACCACAAAGAAAGGTAGCAAATTTGGTAAGCTTACACTGAACGACTATACTGGTCACCAAGAGATAATGTTTTGGAATGATGACTATGTACAGTATAGTAACTACATAGATAATGGTCAACAATTAATGATACAAGGTGTGTATCAGGAGCATAGGTTCCGTCCTGGTATTATGGAGTTCAAGATACAGAGCATCATGCTGCTAGATAAAGTAAGGAAAGCTATGACCAAACGTCTTAATCTGTGGGTGAAGCTGGAGAAGCTGGATGAAGATACGGTTGAGTACTTAAGTACAAACATTAGAGAGAACCCCGGCAATACTGAGCTAATAATGAAAGTAGTGGATGAAGCTGACGAAATGTCAATAGGGTTAAAGACAGGAGGGCAGAAGATAGACGTTAATAATGAGCTTATAGAGTACTTGGATGAGCGTGATGATATACGTGTACAGC
>CAZPDA010000207.1:0-5444 GCA_964585115.1 uncultured Flavipsychrobacter sp. | reverse complement strand
ATACTAAATAATGTTAACCCTATTAATGAATTGAAAAGTTTTATTAATGATAGTGGTGTGAATTATAGGTTTCCTTTGTTTACAGATAATACTTTTCTTTATAACGAAATAGAGAGTTGTTCTTCAATCTTTATTAATGATTCAGACTTAGGGAATACTCAACTTATTAGTTGCAATATAAAAGCATTTGACCTCTTTAATTTTCATAATTCAAAAGTATTAGATGTATTTATAGCTGATACACCTTTCCCTCATAGAAATGATATTACAACTGGTGGCTTTGAAGGAGATGAAGTATATCTTCTTGAACAAAAAAGGTTAGCACTTAGTCAATTCAAAAAAATATATGAAGGGCAGGGAGATATGGTACGTGCAGCAGAGTTTCGTGCGGAGGAGATGGAAGTGTATAGAAGTCAGTTAAATAAAAAAGAGAAGTTTGGTACATGGTTAATACTGTCATTTAGCTATTATACTAGTAACTATGGTCAAAGCATTTGGTTGCCTCTTGCCTCATTACTTACCGTTCATTATTGGCTCTTTATGTGGGCATTGGGTGTACATGCTTTTGAGTATACTGCTGTAAAAGAACTACCATATCATTTCTTTTATTTAGCTAACCCTATTAGGGCTTACGAGTTCAGGAACGACTGGACAATAATAATTGACATCCTTATGCGTATATGGTCATCCTACATGGTATACAACTTCATCCGTGCATCACGTAGGTTTATAAAATAATCACGCTTGTCATGCCGGCCCATCAGGCGGCATCTCACGATATAAGCATAGGTTCACTCGAGATTCCGCATTCCCGAAGCATCGGGACAGGCTAAGTCTGCAATGACAAACGAGAATACTCCCTCCCGTCATTGCGAGCATAGCGAAGCAATCTCAAGACATACTCATTTACGTGAGACTGCATTCCCGATAATGCTGACAAGTATGCCAAAGAGCTAAATAATGAACCGATACCCGTCATCCTGAACTTGATTCAGTTTCTCACGAAACTTGAGTACTGTTTTTTATTATCTATCGTTATGGTTTAAATTAGTAAGGTCTTATAAACTAATAGATTCTCCATACCATGAGACTAAAGTTGATAATACTGCTATGCATACTTACCGTTAGTGTATACGGGCAGCAGGTATACAACACTACTATTTCAGCTAACTACTCTATGTTCAGTATGCCCGATATGAAAGGGGCTATTTATGTAAAAGGCGGGTTCGCGCTTACCAGAGCTATTAGTAACAAGTTTGCTATCTCTATTCAGTATCAGGATTGGATGTTTAAGAACAGTTCCTATGGCGTTGTAAAAGATGTACCTCTTGAACAGTGGGCAGGCAAGCTGGATAGCAGAAGCAGTTATCGTTTTGTTGATATTGTTTCTCTTTATCAAAAAGATATGAACAACCACAGTTTTTTTGCAGGTCTTGGTTTGTCTTATGCTCAGGGTTTTGACAGGTATATATATGGTGTATGGTTGCCACCTAATGGTTTTGATGCTTTGATAGAACATAAGCCGCCTCAGTTTACAAGGCATTACGGAGCAAACATAACAGCAGGTTATAGCTATTATATCTTTAAGAAAAGAGTAGGTGCAGGTATAATTGCCAGAGCTAAATCATTCACTTCTGGCTTAGTAGAATATGATATTGGGTTGAATTTTAGTTACAGGTTCAATGTTTTTGGAGCTCAATAATAATTCATACAACAAAACAGGGCGGCACCAAATGGCGCCGCCCTGTTCAATAAAAAAACAACTACCTCTTAAAAAGGAGAGCTGTAACGGCTATCCGTTGCAATGGTATTGTCCGTTAGTGTTTTTAAGAATGCCACAAGGTCTGCCTTGTCTTGCGCCGTAAGCCTAAGCCCTGTATTGGTGGTGGCATTAAGCGCAGGGTCTAGCGTAGCAGATTTCTTTATACCATTATTATAATGGTCTACCACCTCTTCCAGCGTTTTAAAACGTCCGTCGTGCATATACGGTGCGGTCAGTGCTATATTCCTCAGCGATGGCACTTTGAACTTTGCCTTATCCGCAGGGTTGTTGTTAGCATCTTGTCTGCCACCGTCTGCCTGTTGTCCGTCCACATCCAGTCCGTTATTCATATAGCGGTCGTTAGTAAAGTTGAACCCTCCATGGCAGTGCGCACAATCTGCCCCCGACTGTGCGGGCAGAAACTCATTGTACTCCAAGAAGAACAACTCACGCCCACGCTCTTCGCTAGCAGTAAGTGTTGTCTCTCCTGCCAAGTACTTATCATACTTCGATTGGTTGGATACGATCGTATTCATAAACTGCTCCATAGCCAGAGACATACGCTCGGGTGTTATCTCATCCGTACCAAAAGCACGTACGAACTGGTCGCGATACATTTGGCTGGCAGATAGTTTGCTTACTACATTCTCCAGCGTCTCATTCATCTCCAGCGGGTCTTGTATCGGCAGTAGCGATTGGTCGCGCAGTAGGTGTGCACGCCCGTCCCAAAAGAACTCATTCTTATGCCATGCCATATTGAACACCCCCATAGCCTGACGCTTGCCCTGCAAGCCCTCTACACCTATAGAAAATTGTGCAGAGTCTGAAAAGCCCAGCGACTGTATATGGCAGCTGGCGCAAGATTGCGTGCCATCTTTAGAGAGCATCTTCTCATGAAAGAGCATACGCCCCAGCTTCACGCCCTGTACTGTTGGCTCATTACCATTAAAGGTGGGCGCAGGAAAAGTGCCTATCGCCAGCGTGTAGGGAGTAGCATCGTATTGTGGTGTATCTGTGTTGTTGTTATTATCATCCTTCTTACAATAGCTGAGCATCAGTATGGCAAACGCACAGCCGGCCGTAAGAATGGTTTTGCTGTTTGGTCTCATTGCAAAAAGTTTTTGTTCGTGATGAATTGATGATCTGTCAGCGACTGGAGGAAGGCGACCAGATCGCTCTGTTCTTTCCTCGATAGCCCCAGTGGTTTTACCAGTTCACTTTTGTTCTTGTGTATTGCACCACCTGTGTTGTAATGGCTAACCACATCGCTAAGCGTGTGGATAGAGCCATCGTGCATGTAGGGTGCAGTTACTGCAATGTTTCGGAGCGTTGGTACTTTGAAGCGTGCAACGTCTTCTTCTTTGCCTGTAAAGCGTTTTCTGCCTATGTCGTAATAGACCTCATACAGTCCGTTGTTCTCAAAGCTGTAGTTGGTAAAGTTGAAGCCCGAATGACAACTGCTGCAATTGGTACGCTTGCTAAAGAATAGCTGCATACCTCTTTTGGCTTGCTCACTTAGTGCTGCACTATCTCCACGCGTATATCTGTCGTAGGAGCTATTGCCGCTAACTAGTGTACGCTCAAATATGCCCAGTGCTCGGGTTATAACATAGGGGTCAGGATCCCTACCAAAAGCATTTTGGCTCATCGCAACATATTCGGGCATATCATTCAGCCGCTCGGCTATATCCACTATGTTGTTGTTAAACTCATTATGCTCTTGTATAGGTACAAGTATCTGCATCTCCAAGGTAGGCACACCACCCTCTCTTGTAAAGTAGGGATGATACGCTACATTGGCTAGTGTTGGCGAGTTCCTTACTCCTGCTGCATTGCCTGCTCCGCTGCTTAGCGCTACATTGTCGCTAAAGGCATTGGCTACTTTGTGGCAAGATGCACAGCTTATAGAATAGTCGATAGATAAGGCACGTTCGTAGAACAGCTTTTTGCCCAGCTCCCACTTTGCTCTAGTATACGGGTTCTCATCAGTAAATGGTATCTGTGGAAAACCCACAGGCGCAGTAGTAAGCTGTTTGTCGGTATCTATCAGCGTATCCGTTTTGCTACAGGAGTAGAACAGTACCAACAGAAGCAGCACTCCTGTTATGTACCTTTTGCTCATACTCGCTTACAGTACTTGTAGTTTTTGTACGCTTGTAGCACCTTCTGCAGTGGTCACTTTTACAAAGTATAGTCCTGCATTGTTCAGCTTAAGGGTAACGTTGCCAACACCACTAGCTTTATGCTGTGTAGCTACAGTACGCCCTTGTACATCAGTTACCTGAATGTCCGCAGCAGCATTACCTGCATTGATGTTCACCGTACCATTGCTTGGGTTAGGGAATACTGAAACCTGAGTTACTGCTTTTTGTGCATTAGCTACAGATACAGGATGCCCCGGGAAGAATACATTGTCTCTAAAGTTTTCCAAAAGAACTGCAGCTTCCAAAGCATCTCCATGAGATATTAGTCCTGATGATAGATCAAGATCTTTAACAGCTTGCATGTAATCTGCATTTAGTGGGATGATGACCTTACCACCTTGATTTATTCCTGATACAGCTACTGTTACCTTAAAATAGTTTTGGTTGCCCAACGCATGTACTTGATAAGTTTGTCCAAGTGATGCACCTGACTTACCTTCCATAGCTACAAACCTATATCCTGCTTGCCAACCCCAGTGCATAGAGGGTGATTTAGGAGCAAGCGGATGACCATTCGGTTGTAGAGATGGATCTGCATTATTGTTTGGGGAGTCTACACCTATATAAAAGGATACAGACTCAACGTTAGTAACATTATAAGAGCCTAGTGCTTCCATTATATCTTGGCTTCCATTAGCAAGTATATAATGATCAGGCACGTCAGTTACCGTACCACCATCATGTGTTATACTGATCTTAGAAATGTAATACTCAAGGCGAGTAACATTAAAGTCATTACCCAAATTGTTTTGAGTAGCCATATTAAATGCAAATGGCTGACCACTCAACTTGTGTGTAATGTGAAGCTCAACCGGTGTCTGTGCGTTTACAGACATCCCTAGAGTTATTAGCAGTATGCTAAGTGAAAATAGTTTTAGTGATTTCATTATATGATAATTTTTTAGTGTTTTAGATATACGTTCATGAATCGCATGTTGTTATACAGGCGTTTATACGTGGGTAAACACTAGATATCATATCAGATAAGAACAATGTAGCACGTGTAGCCGCACTTTATTTATCAGAGGCGGAGCATTAGCTCTGGTGGTCACCTCTTGCGGTACATCGGTTAAATATGCAGTATATTGTTTGTAAACAGTAGGTATTATCGCATCAAAGGCTAGTTGTTTGATGAACACCTTTGCCTTAGCATGATGTTGATCACCAATGTTAAGCTTGACCTCTTTATCATCGCAACAGTTATGCCCATGATCATTAGCAAGCTTAGCACAGCAACTTGGTTTCTCTTTTGCTTCAAATAAGGTCACATACTTCATCTTCTTGCCACAGTAGTGGAAGGAGAATGAGACCTCTGCTATACCCGTAAGGTATAGTAGCGATATGATTATGACCAGTAGCTTCTTCACAAACTAGTTTTTGTAAAACAGACAATTGTAAATATAACAATAATATATAAATGTTAAGTCTATTAGTGTAGGTCCAGCTCAGGGATCAGGCAAAACAGTAAAGTACACTAT
>CAZPDA010000206.1:0-5480 GCA_964585115.1 uncultured Flavipsychrobacter sp. | reverse complement strand
TATTATAATTTTACATCATCAATAACATTCAGACAACATGCTAATAACAACTCATTAGCATTATCTATTGTCATTATGGTCTATAACTACTGGGAATATTCACAACTCTTTCTTCCAACCACTCAGCATTAGGCAGTGGAGTACATTGGCACGCTTCATACATAGGCAGTTTGTTCATTAGCTTCCAAATAGGGCGCGTCATTACTTTGCTACCATTGGTCTGTTCTAGAAAAGCATTCCTGCTATCTAGGTCATTCAATACCACACAGTTAAGCCAGTAGTTAGCTTTTGTACCTTCTGCCTCTTTTATATATTGAATGCCTTCTACATTAGTAAAATATGAAGTGTATTCTTTAGACAAGACCCTTTTATTCTCGAGTATGATCGGTAGTTGCTCTAGCTGTGCACAGGCAACGGCCGCATTGAGATTTGGCATACGGTAATTAAAACCGATCTCGTCATGCACAAACTCCCATGAATGAGGAACTTTAGCCGTAGTAGATAGATGTTTTGCTTTTTTAGCCAGCTCTTCATCATTAGTAACTATAGCTCCACCTCCTCCACAGGTAACTGTCTTGTTACCATTGAAGCTGAACGTACCCATTATACCAAAGGTACCGGTATGCTGCTCACCTATGTAACTTCCTAATGATTCAGCAGCATCTTCTATTACCGGGATACCATACTCTTTACAAACAGCTACTATCTCTTCTATACTACAAGGGAAGCCAAATGTATGCATAGGCACACAGGCAGCTATACGCTTACCTGTGGTTTTGTTAATTGCTTTTCCGTCCTCTACTGTTACACGCTCCTTAAGAAATGCGGTAAGAGAATCAGGAGATAGCCCCATTGTATCTTTATCTACATCTACAAACACAGGTGTGGCATGGCAATGAGCTATTGCATTTACAGTAGCTACAAAGGTCAATGGCTGTGTTATTACTTCATCGCCTGCAGATACTCCGGCAACCAACATTGCTAAATGCAAAGCACTAGTACCATTAGTGGTAGCGATGGCATATTTAGCACCTGTTATCTCTGCCATTATTTCTTCAAAACGATTGACATATGCACCTACAGAAGAGACAAAGGTAGAATCGATAGTATCTAACAAGTATTTCTTTTCATTACCGCCGAAATATGGAGCATGCAGCGGTATGAAGTCTTCAGGTGTGTTGAATGCTTTACGTATAAAGCTTATGGTATCGTTATACATTCTTATACTTATTGTCATCAGGGTTAATAATAAAACCGTCGTCCAGTACTTTCTTTATCTGCTTGATGCCATCAGGTACAGTAAAAATAGGTTCGAACCCTAAGCGGTCTTTTATCTTATCTGACGATACTCTGTAGTCACGAGGGTCTTCATTCTTGGCTACATATTTTATCTGAGCATCAGGAATGATCTTAGATACCTGATCTACCAACATTTTCTTTTGATAATTCTCTTTAGTAGACCCTACGTTGAATACATCAAAAGCTACTTTTTCTTCTTCAGCTTCAATTACGGTCACTACAGAACGAGCAAGGTCATACACATGACAATAAGGACGCCAAAACTGCTCGCCAAATACAACCAACTCTCTGCCTAAAGCAAGCTCTTTTGTAAACTCATTTACCGTAAGGTCGAAACGAGGTCTTAGTGACAAACCATATACCGTAGAAAACCTTAAACAAGTAGGTTTACAATTATTATCTTGAGATTGGCTTAGTAAATATTGTTCTGTAGCTACTTTAGTTTCTGCATATAGAGATACAGGAGCTAATTTAGACTCTTCTGTAACGTATTCATTAGGGTCGTCCATCTTCCCATAATTGCTGCATGTAGATGCAAATACGAATTTAGACACGCCCATTTTATTAGCTACCTCATATAATAGTTTACTTCCTTCAAGGTTGGTAGAGTTAGCCAATTCAGGTTGTTTTGCACAAGCTGGGTCACCAACTATCGCCGCAAGGTGAGCTACGCAGTCAATTCCTTCTAACGCCTTTTCAACATCTGCTCTATTACGAACATCACCTTTTACAAATTCAAAGTTAGGATAGTTAAGCATATCAATAATAGGCTCACCACCGTACATAAGGCTGTCAAGAACACGAACGTTGTAGCCTTTCTCTAATAACTGCCTAGTAAGAACGGAACCAATGTAACCTGCACCGCCTGTAACAAGTACTTTTTGTTGCATTATTTTTTGTTTTTGAGTTTTTGAATTAAGGCAAATATATACATGTGCCTAAACCAACAAGAGTTTACGCATGTCAATAACATATCATTAGCATTATTTATCTACTAAAGCTGAATCTGAGGATTGAGGAACTTTGTCTTCATCAAATGGTCAATGTGGCTAGACCTCAATACACTTCTTAAAACATCTGCATGCTTTTGATGATGCATATCGGACCCGCAGTATTCATAAAGTCCCTTCTTAAGTAATTGCTCTGCCATATGCTTTACACCACGACCATAATACCCTGTCAGAGCATTGATATTGAGCTGAAGTATGCACCCTCTATCTCTCAACTCTTCATATATTTGCGGTCGCTCATGAAAGTAAGCATAACGCTCAGGGTGCGCTAAAATAGGGCGATAGCCTCTTGTCTGTATCTTGAATAATATATCATTCAAACTAACCGGCTCCATCATAAAAGAAAGCTCTACAAGTACCTGATCACCAGTTACGGTCAGCAGAGGTTCCGTATCTAGCTTTTCCATGAAGTGGTCATCTATGTAATACTCAGCAGCAGCTTTTATTGGAAAATCTATATCCCTGTCTCTTAATGCTTGCTGTAGTATTTGTAAACCAGTAGTTATGGTCTCTGTAGTATTAGGATAATGGTCGAACTTAACATGAGGAGTTGTTACTGCACCTTTATAGCCCATCTCTATTAAACGTTCTATCAAGCCAATACTATCCTCCACGTCTTGTGCCCCGTCATCAATCCCCGGAACCAAGTGAGAGTGCATATCTATACCTATGAATGACCAATCATGTTTCAACTCCTTGTTAACTGGTCGCTCTCCTGTACCCTTCTTTTTAGATCCAAATAGTCTTGATAGCATACCCCTATAATTACTTTCTTGTGCGGTAAAGTTAGTATAATGCTGAACGTTATAATAGTACCTCTTTTACGTTTAGCCTAATTATAACATAAAAAGGGCTACCTGTCGGTAGCCCTACGCATATTAGTACAGATGTTTTACTTTAACACCTTGACCTTGCTTGTAAATCGACCTTTACTAGTTTCTACTACTATATAGTACATACCATGAGGCAAAGCACTAGTATTAATACGTTTGGACGGCTGTCCTTCATTATTAGTATATATCAACTGTCCTGTCACTGTATATAGACTTAAAGACTGAATTTGCTCACCATCTTTAACACTTACATTCAATACATCGTATGCCGGGTTGGGATAAACATCTAGCCCTTTAGCTATACTGTAAATACTCTTAACACTAACAGGTTGTATCACAACATTTTTTGTGAACGTGTCAGAACCGCATTTATTTTTTACGACTAATTGAACAGTATAAATACCATCAGCAGAATAAGTATGGGTTGGCATAGAAGATGTATCCATACCACCATCACCAAATATCCATAAAGTACTATCAGCACCTTGTCTATTAACAGGTGTAAAGGTTACCACGTTATATGGATTAGCACTTATTGTAAAGCTATCGACCGTAGCAGACGTATCTACCAATACAGTTACCGTATCTTCTTGTGAGCAACCATTATTGTCAGTACCCGTCACCGTATACAAACCACTCATATTGGTTGTAGCATTCATTAAGGTGTTATCCTTTGACCCCGACGTGAAGCTGTTCGGTCCTATCCATATATAACTAATAGATCCTGTACCGCCCGAGCCTGACGCGTTTAACTGCAATATATTTCCAGCACAAATAGGACTATTAGATGATGCAGATACAGATACTGCTGAAGATGGTTGTGTAATAGTAACTGTGGCAGAATCCTTACATCCACCATTTGCTGTTACCACTACCTTATAAGAACCAGGAGGAAGGTTATTAATATTCTGTGATGTTGACGAGTAACCACTTGGGCCTGTCCATGCAAATGAGAATGGGGTTGAGCCGCCTGTTAGACCTAGATTTATGCTACCAGTATTTTGACCAAAACACGATATATTATTTGGATTGGGTGTAATAACAGGGGTACTACATGGTGCGCTTACAGTTAAACTATTAGTAGCCATATTATCAAAAGTGTTGGCATTATTGTTATTAGCCACTATACCTGCTACATAGAATTTTATATCATAGTTAGCAGTAGAAGGTGCAGTCCATGGAATATTGAACACGTTACTAGCAGAAGGTGTACTATGCTCAACATGAACTCTCCCACCAAGAGTTGCAGATTGTGTTCCTGATGGTAAAGTACCCCATGCGTTTACAGCTGTACTACTTGAATTATCCTGAACAGCGACTGTTTGAAACCCATAACGTGTATTAGAAGTTGTGCCGCTACCTGTTAATGTTATCCTGAGCGTATAACTATTGCCCGGTGTGTATGTAGTGATAGGCGTTGTACCACTGAGTAACTGTATACTAACGTAAGGATTAAATGAACCTGATGTAGTATGACAACCTGTGGAAGTACAAGTACCGCTACTAAATGAGGCACCAACTCTGCTACCCCCACTACTTGGTCCATTAGCGTAATTGAGTGATAGTGCAATAGCTATAGTACTCAATGTCAAAACACTAATTTTCTTATATAAATACTTATGTTGTCGCAACTTCATATTAATTGTTTTAATCATTTCGTTTTTAATTACACTGCTTGGTTTATATTCTCCAGTTGTGGGAGTGAATGTGCTCTGGTTCTAAAGGCAGGAGTCCTCCTCATTGGTTAAAGTGGGGGTCCACGTCCAGGCCAGAGGGGGAGGTGATCCTCTGGAGCCGGGGTTGTGGGTATACTTTCATATTAAGTGGTGTTGAGGCCCTGTTGGCCAGACTGGTGATAAACTTTTAAGGTACAAAATTTCCCTCTTTCCTCCACAGGGCTGAACCTGGGATTCGATCCTTGATCCTCAGGAACACGAAGCAGACACTCTACCAATGAGCTACTGAGGAATTCATAGAAATGAAGGTCAAAAATTGGTACACATAATAACGTTGAGATTCAGGTAATATTTTACAGTACTAAAGTAACGCCATCTATTGCCCAAATATTTCGAATTCAGAATAAGAATCTTCAGTTTTAAAGGTCTTAAAAAAAAACATCGCAGCTTAAAAACGGATAGGCAGATCTTCAAAGTTAGTATCTCAAAGTAAAATGCATGAAAGCACGGACATTTTGGTGCATTTAGAAGCGCTGACAAAAATTTGTAACATAATTTTTTTTTGCGCTCAAAAAAAACAAACATTGAAACAACCATCGTTTTTAACATTATACGAAAAAAATCAAAAAGATCCCATCTATCCATTTGGTTCTTTATTGGGT
>CAZPDA010000205.1:0-5558 GCA_964585115.1 uncultured Flavipsychrobacter sp. | reverse complement strand
ATATTATGCTGTTAATTAGCATTTTGTGTGCTTTTTGGTTGTTTCGTAAATTCTGTGCTATAGAGAATGTCTATTATGTTAAGGGGCTGTTTTTTAATAAAACTTGTTTTAAAATAAGAAAAGGGGCGGTAGTATAACTACCTGCCCCTTGCTCACTTAAAGGACTAAACACAACTTCTTACAGCATCGTAGTAGGACATACATAGTCCGTAATGTCGAACTTCTCGGTCTCTTTTATCGCCTTAAAGCCACCATCTACATCTATCAGATTCTCATACCCTCTGGCTTTAAGTATTGAAGTGAATATCATAGAACGGTAACCTCCCGCACAGTGTACATAGTAGGTCTTGTCTTTGTCTACCTCAGACATGTTATCGTTGATAAAGTCAAGCGGTACATTCTCTGCATTGACGATGTGCTCACTGTCATACTCACTTTTCTTGCGCACATCCAAAATGTTTATATCTCCATTAGCACTAGCAGCAGCAAACTCTTCTACACTTACAGACTTGATGGTGTCTACTTCCTTACCTGCTGCTTTCCATGCTTCAAATCCTCCTTTTAGCATACCTATGGCATTGTCGTAGCCTACACGAGCTAGTCTTGTTACCACTTCTTCTTCATTACCCTCATCTGCTACTATTAGTATCTCTTGCTTAATGTCCGGTATCAAAGCACCTACCCAAGGGGCAAAGCTGCCATCAATTCCTATGTTTATTGAATTAGGGATAAAACCTTTTGCAAATACTTGTGGTGCTCTTGTGTCCAGTATCAAAGCTCCTGTTTCGTTAGCCGCAGCTTCAAAGGCTTCAGGAGACATCTCATGTTGTCCGCGCTCTAATACGGTATCAATACTGTCATACCCTTGCTTGTTCATCATCACATTCATAGGGAAGTATTGAGGAGGGGTAACCAAGCCTGTGATAACCTGCTTCACAAATTCAGCCTTGGTCATATCTTGCAGTGCATAGTTGGTCTCTTTTTGATGCCCGAGCGTATCTGTGGTTTCCGAGCTCATATTCTTACCACAAGCACTACCCGCACCGTGAGCCGGATATACTATGATGTCATCTGCCAAAGGCATTATTTTGTTGTGAAGAGAATCGTAGAGTGTTTCAGCTAATTGCTCTTGGGTCATGTTCGCAGCTTTCTGTGCAAGGTCGGGGCGACCGACATCTCCAATGAACAATGTATCTCCGCTGAACAAACCTATATCCTTACCGTTTTCATCACTTAATAAGAAACAAGAGCTCTCCATGGTATGCCCCGGAGTGTGCAACACCTTAACGCTTACATTCCCTACTTTGAATACTTGGTCATCTTCTGCAACTATGGCATCAAAACCAGGTTGCGCAGTTGGGCCGTAGATAATGTCTGCACCTGTCTTTTTAGCAAGGTCTATATGCCCTGACACAAAGTCTGCGTGGAAGTGGGTCTCAAATACATACTTTATCTTAGCACCGTCCTTCTCTGCACGGTCTATATAGGGTTGAACCTCGCGCAGTGGGTCTACTATTGCAGCTTCTCCATTGCTTTCTATGTAATAAGCGCCTTGTGCCAAACAGCCGGTATAAATTTGTTCTACTTTCATTTTATAAAGTTTTTAGTGTTGTGTTATTTGATACAAATATGCAGTGCGTTTTTGTTGTTGTTTGTAACATTCATAACAGAAGCCATTTATAATAAAACTTCCTTTATCAGTATATAGATACCCATTATTAGCACGAACCAGCCAAAGCCTTTTTTTAGCTTGTCTCCCGGTATCTTTTTGCCCAGTTGTATGCCTACAAATATCCCCGCTACCGATATGGCAGTAATGGTCAGGAGGAATGTCCAATCGATAGGCATAGTGCCTATATCTCCTGTAAAGCCTATCAAAGAGTTCAGTGCTATAATGGCTAGTGATGTGCCTATGGCAGTTTTCATATCCAACCCTACCAAAAACACTAAAGCGGGTATTATGAGAAAGCCACCACCTGCACCAAGAAAACCTGTTACTAACCCTATGCCTACACCGTATAATATCAACGCTGTGATAGAAGCTTTCTTAGTTTCTTCTGTTGTTTCTTTTCTTCCTTTTATCATTTTGATAGAAGCCATAAGCATGAGTATGGCAAACAGTACCATTGTGAGTAAAGAACGCGTGACCTCAAAACTGCCAATAGTAGTTATCTGTTCCGGTATAGCAGGAATGATGAACTTGCGAGTAAGAAAGACCGTTGTTACCGATGTGACACCGAATAATAATGCTGTTTTTATGCTTACATGTCCTTTAGCATAGTTTCTCCATGCGCCAACCAAGCTGGCACTACCTACTATGAATAATGAATATGATGTAGCCACAGTTGGGTCGATATTAAATAAGTATACCAATAGCGGTACGGTAAGTATTGAGCCTCCTCCGCCGATCAGCCCTAGTGATAAGCCTATAAGTATTGATGCGATGTATCCTACTATTTCTATCTCCAAAATTATCGTGTTGTAAAATTATTTGTAATGTGTGTATTGAAATATGATTAATGTCAGCTTCTATTTGGCAAAAAAAGGTAAACTTGTAAGGATATTAGGCAACTATTGTTACAAAAAGAAGAAAGAGTATGCAAGCAGAGCTAAATGACGGTCTTACATTTTCTCCTCAAATGAAGGAGAAGCTATATGAATATGGTACTATAAAGACTTATCATGAGGGTGAGGTCATTATGAATGAGGAGAGTTATATCCATGCTATACCTATAGTTTTGCATGGTAGTATCAGAGTGATGAGAACAGATGAAGATGGTAAAGAGCTGTTGCTATACTATATAAAACCGGGAGAGAGCTGCATCATGTCTTTCTTAGGAGGCTTACATCAGGACACAAGTAAGGTGCGTGCTGTAGCAGAAGAGGCTGTGGAGATATTATTCATATCAGTAGAAAAGACAAGAGAACTACTAAAAGACCATACTGAATGGTTGGACTATATATTTAAGCTATATCATAAACGTTTTGAAGAGTTACTTTCTGTTGTTAATGCAGTAGCTTTTAAAAAGATAGACGAGCGTATACTTCATTTCCTTAAAGAAAAGCAAAAGCTGAATAACTCTTCAGAGATACATATTACCCATCAAGAGCTAGCAGATGAGCTAGGGACTGCGCGTGTAGTAGTTTCTCGCCTGCTAAAGCAGATGGAGCATGAGGGGCTGGTGAAGCTGGGTAGAAACAAAATAGTACTTATGTAACCTAAGTGACCAAACAATAATTGTATGCGCAACATATTTGCATAACAAAACACATACAATTATGAAACTCAACATGAATGCCGCAGACAGAATAGTAAGGCTATTGATAGCTGCAATATTCGCAGCACTGTTCTTCACAAACACAGTGACGGGTACACTAGGTGTCGTATTGTTAGTAGTAGCTGCTATCTTTACACTTACTACTATTACGGGCTTTTGTCCGCTATACAGAATATTTGGTATCAGTACTTGTAAGGTTAAGAACTAGATTATTATTATGATGTCTATATTATCAAAGAATAAGTTGGCAATAATAGGTGTGGTATTAGGAGCTATTGGTGGCTACTTGTATTACCACTATATAGGTTGTGCCAGCGGTACGTGTGCTATCACATCTAAGCCATTGAACAGTACGGCTTATGGTGCGGTGATGGGTGGATTGTTACTAAGTATTTTTGAAAGCAATAAAAAAATAACAAAAGATGAGTCAAAATAACGAGCAGCAGATAGCTGTAGTAGATGTAAGGACGCCTATGGAGTATTCGTCTGGGCATGTAGTAGGGTCGGTTAATATCCCGCTGAACGAACTGCCACAGCGTATGGGTGAGTTGAAAGGTATAGATAAGCCAATAGTGCTTTGTTGTGCATCGGGTATGCGTAGTGGACAGGCTACACAGTTCTTGGCACAGAGCGGCTTTTCAAACGTGACCAACGGCGGTAGCTGGACGGATGTGCAGTATCAATTAATGAACAAAGTAAACTAACATTCAAGATGGGATTATTTAGCAAACTATTTGGCCCTAAGGTAGATATGGGGCAACTAATAAAGGATGGAGCTGTTATAGTAGATGTACGCTCTACCGGAGAATATGCAGGCGGTCATATAAAAGGGTCTATGAATATACCTTTGGACCAATTGTCCGGCAAGTTGAATAAATTGAATAAGAACAAACCTATTATCACATGTTGTGCATCGGGTATGCGTAGTGCATCTGCAAAAGGCATGCTTAGATCAAAAGGATTTACTGAGGTGTACAATGGTGGTAGCTGGATGAGCTTAAGAAAATATCAATAGATGAGTTATATAAAACAATTGTTAGGAACGAACTGGCATGCAATGCGTGTTATCAGGTTAGTGATAGGTGTAGCATTTATAATAGGCTATTTCATCAACCATGAGTGGGTGATGCTATTGGCAGGTGGTTTGTTCCTTTTTCAAGCGGTATTCAATGCAGGCTGCCAAAGCTGTGCGGCACCGCCGCCAAGGTATAATGGCAGAACGCAGGATGTGAAAGATATAGATTACGAAGAGGTAAAGTAAAGGACCTTTAAAAAACACAACAACAATGGCAAAAACATTTGGAGAACTGATAAAGTCTGACAAGCCGGTGCTTGTAGATTTCTTTGCAGAGTGGTGTGGCCCGTGCAAAATGATGGCACCCATGCTTAACGAGTTGAAAGGACAAATAGGGGATGCGGCAACTATTGTGAAGATAGATGTAGATAAGAACCCTGCTGCTGCTCAGGCATATAAAGTATCTGGTGTGCCTACACTTATACTATTTAAAGATGGAGAGGTAAAGTGGCGCCAGAGTGGAGTAGTGCCTACCAACCAATTAAAGCAAATAATAGAACAATACGCGTAACTTTATAGCAAAGAGATAATATGAGAAACATGAGTAAGCTTGTGCTGCTGTCAGCTGTAGCTATAATACTATCAACAAGTGCTTGCCAATCCCAAAGCGGTGGGGGCAAAAAAGTATTGGAACCTAAAGAATTTCAAGCTCAGCTGGATAATACTAATGATGAGATACTGCTTGATGTAAGAACTCCTGGTGAATATGCAGACGGATATATAGCAGGTGCAAAGAATATAGACTGGAATGGCAGTGATTTTGAAGGTCAGGCATCAAAACTAGATAAATCGAAGCCGGTATATGTATACTGCTTAGGTGGTGGTAGAAGTAAAGCAGCCGCTAATAAGCTGAGAAAAATGGGCTTTGAGGAAGTGTATGACCTGCAAGGTGGTATGATGAATTGGAAACGCTCTGGCATGGCAGTAGCTACAGGTAGTAGTGCTCCTGCAGCACCCAAGACTAGCGGCATGAATACTGCTGACTACAGCAAACTATTAGAAGGTGATAAGCTGGTATTGGTTGATTTCTACGCTACTTGGTGCGGACCATGTAAAAAAATGGCTCCATTCTTAAAAGATATGGCTCACGAAGAGGAAGACTATTTGAAGATAGTAAAGGTAGATGCTGATGAGAATGAGGCGTTATCTTCAGAAATGCAAATAACAGGCTTGCCAACACTTATTCTATATAAGAATAGTAAAGT
>CAZPDA010000204.1:0-5583 GCA_964585115.1 uncultured Flavipsychrobacter sp. | reverse complement strand
GCAATAAATAAGAAAGTTGTCTAAGGTCATGTTCTAAGTTGAAAAATATTCAAGAGCGTCACTACGCTCTTGAATACCGTTTACTTCATAGAATGAAATGCAACTTTATTTCCTTCAGTGTCCATAAACATTGCTATGAAACCATTTTCGCCAATAGCAGTTTTGGGCATTACAACTTTACCTCCTGCATTTTCTACTCTTGATAGTGGTGTTGTAAGGTCGTCGCCACCGTTAAGGTAAACTAATGCGCCCTCAGAGTTAGGTTTGTTGCCATCCCCAAATGTTACACATCCGCCAACACCGTTGTCTTTGGTAGGGAAAAACGCCATGTCTACATCTTCCATTTTCATTGTAGCTAATTCTGCATTTAATACTTCGCTGTAAAATTTTACAGCGCGTTGAAAGTCTACCGAAGGTAGTTCGAACCAATTGATCGCGTTTGACATAAGTTTTAGTTTAGTAATTATTGATATTGCAAACATATTTAGTGATCTCTAATTAAACTCCTAAAAAATCATAAATTCGTAAAATTCTAAAGTCGTATTTTTTTTACTTTATTAATGTTTATAAGGTATTGTATGTATTAAATATGTAGATTTCTAATGAGTAATAACGAAGAGCTATTTGTTTTGATAAGGTCGTTGAGCAGGAGTGAAAAGCGTTATTTCAAGCTACTGTGCAGTCAGCAGAAAGAAGCAAACTATTTATTACTATTTGATGCTATAGACAAGCAAGAAAAGTATGATGAAGTAGCAATAAAGAAGAAGTTTAAAGGCTGCACATTCATAAAACAGCTGCATGTAACTAAACACTATTTAAGAGAACAAATACTCAACAGTTTAAGAGGCTTTCATAATAGTTTATCAAAAGATGCTGAGCTAAAGCAATTGTTACGGAACATAGAGATACTATATCACAAAGAGTTGTATCACCTATGTAGTACTGAAATTGAAAAAGCATCAAGGCTAGCCGAAAAGTATGAGTTGCTATCCGGTCAGATAGAACTACTGAATTGGAAACGAAAATTAGAACAAGCTTTAAAGCCAAGTAATTATCCGGCGTTTTTATCCTATGCACAACAGCAAAGAGAGTTGATACATACTATACTTGATACTAATGCTTATTGGCAACATATGATAGTGGGTACTTGGAATATGTTTGGCGATAGGGTTGATGTAAAGAATCTTGAAATAGTGAAACTGCCTAAAAAGCCCCTTACACTAGAGGCTATGGTAATAGACCACAACCTCAAGTACATTACGCTAGTGTCAAGCAGAGAGCAAACTAAAGCACAGAAGCAACTTTACAAACTTATAGAGTTGTTAGAAAGTAATCCTCTTCGTTTGAAGGAAGACCCAGCCTCATATGTCTCTACCATTAATAACTTAGTAGGTTATTTAATGTTTCAGAAGAAGGATGAAGAGGTCTATAGCTTGTTAGCCAAAGCAAAGAAAGTGTATAACACATTCAGCCTAAAAACTGAGAATAGAAGTCTGTTAAAACAAATAATGAGAAGCTATAGCTTGGAGCTTGAGTTATATAGAAACAGTGATATTAAAGATAATAGTACACTACAATTCGTTGCTACTACAGAGCAATTCTTAGAAAAGAATAAGAATAAACTACCCAAGAGTTATTTGTTGTCATTATGGTTTCAGCTGGCATATATATGGTTTGTAAAAGATGATTTTGATGCTGCACAAAAATGGTTGAACAAGCTTTTAAATACAAAGTTTGACGATATAAGAGTAGACCTGCAAATACAAGCGAGGATGCTAAATCTTATCATTCATTTTGAGCAAGGGAACTACTTTGTTCTAAGACATTTTGTAGGTGCTACAAGACGCTTCTTAAAGAAAGTAAAAGGTGTAGAAGAGTTTGAGAAGATATTGCTAGGGTTCTTTACTAAGCTTTCTACAGCACCAAAATATGAATATAAAGAAATGTTTCAGGTGTTGTATGAACGTCTATTCCTTGCAGAGGATTATGCTTTAGTGTCTGACACTATACTAGACTATATTGACTATGAAAGCTGGATAAGAAAAAGAATATAATACCTAAGGGTGCAAATATGCACCCTTGGTATTTGCTTGAGAAGCGGAAGTGGTAGCTTTAGTCTACTATCAACAAGCGTTTAGTGCTTTGCTCTTTTCCGTTAGTTAGTCTATAGAAGTAGGTGCCTGCAGGTAGCCCATCTCTACTTATAGTAGCTTGATGTGTGCCTCGGTCCAGCTCTTTTTGAAGTATGGTTTTGATAAGTCTACCGTTGATGTCAAACAGTTGTATCGTAACCAGACCGCCTACCGAGCCAAACTCTATAGTAGTATTTCTAGAGAATGGGTTAGGGTAGTTTTGACCAAGCACTTCATCTTTACCGGCTATTGTCGTTTCTTCTACATTGTTTACTTTCTTGAATACTGGCTGTACTTTAAAATTCCTAAGTAGAACTTGATCCATAACTTGAGTAGAAACTTGGAACCAATCGGCAAGTATAGCAGCGTATATCTCCCTAAAGTCTACTTGCATGTTCAGGTTGTCTTTTACTGAAGCATTAGTAGGTATGTTAGGGTTGCTACCTATAATACCAGGGTTCACATGCTGGCTGAATACCATTACAGGAGCAGATGTGCCATGGTCAGTACCTCCACTTGAGTTAGATACGATTCTTCTGCCAAACTCAGAGAAGGTCATTGCTGCAACTCGTTTATCAATATCCAGTATCTGGCAATCGTCAAAGAACGCATGAACAGCTCCTGATAGCTGGTCTAATAAGTTCGCATGGTTACCAATAGTTGTGTCGTTTGTGTCTGTTTGTAATGAGTGAGTATCAAAACCACCTAGACTCACTATGTATAGGGGTGTTTTAAGTCCACCTGCTATCAGTCGGGCAACTATCTTTAACTGATCTGCTAACCTGTTACCTGCGGGGTATAGTGTCGACTGATTATTTGCTTTCTGTGCTGCTGCTTGTATTACATTGTTATACGTTTGTGTTTGCTGGGCGATGTAGCGTACAAATGTTAGCTCATGCCCTGCAGGCGAGTTAGGAGCAGGGTCTACTGTGCCATTTACAATGTTGTAAAAACTATTCAGGTTTGATATAGACAATCCCATATTATAGTTCTGCCCTTGCAGTGCTGTAGATACGCCCGAACCTATCTGTATAGCCAGAGGGTCCGGCATTGTACTATTAGGGTAGTTTTGAGGGAAGCCCGGATAGTCTTCATCAAGATACCTGCCTAGCCAACCAGTATTAAGATACTGGTTAGAGTCTGAACCTGTAAGCCAAATATCTGTAGCTCTAAAGTGAGAGAAGTTAGGGTCAGGATAGCTAACTCCCTGCACGATATTTACGTAGTTATTATTATACATATCCCTTATGCCCGTCATTGCGGGGTGCAGTCCTGTTAGGCTAGTGTTTGCCAGACTCAGTACTTTATTTTGAGGAATAAGGATGTTGCTACGGGCATTAGATAGTTCGCTGTATTTGTCCAGTGGTATCACAGTATTCAAACCATCGTTACCACCATTTAGCTGTATTAGTATCATAACACGACCATTAGCAGCGGTTTGCTTAGCTAATAGCTCCAATAACGGGTTTGATGCATATGTATTTATCGGTAACCCGTTTATCATATATGCCAAGCCTGCTGCTTGAGTCATTTTTAGGAAGTCTCTGCGTTTCATCAATTGCAGTTTTATGTATTAGCAAAGCTGGTATTCTGCCAGACGTGTTAATTCGGTTAATAAACTGTTTATCCTCGAGCGTACTATATTGTAGTTTGCTGTAGTAGGGTTGCCTACATAGGTGGCCCATGCACTGGTCCAGTAATAGTCCGTTGACTGACCCGATAGTAACGTTGCTGTTTTTAGGTCGTTCTTTTTATTAGTAGAAAGAGGAAGACCAAGTAGCAACTCTACAAAAAAGTCTATAAGCATATTAGGGTCTCCAGCACTATAGTACTGTTTGGCTACGATTGTTGGGTCTACTTTTATTGCTGTACCAGTACCTGCTGAGAATCCTGATGCTAACATCATATCAGTAAACATCATTCGCCGTGGCAATGTTGACGAGTTGATCCACATTTCATAATAGTCCGGTGTTTGATAATAGGCAGGCCAGCCGGCAACATTAGGCGGGTCTCCCGGGTCCATGTTCATTAGAGATGCATAGTAGCGTAGATAGTTCCATATCTTATACTCCTTCTCTGGATCAAAGTTTGATGGGAGAGTAATATGCAAACTGCGGAAGGTGCCTATAATATGATCTAGCGGATTGCGTATATAGCACCCTTGGCTATTCACATCGTAGAAGTGTTGGCTTTTTAGTAGCTTTTCAAGAATAGGTTTTATCTCAAATTTATTCAGTACTAACTCTTGTGCTAAAGGAGTTATAATGTCAAACTCTATGGTATTGTCTATAACATAGTATACAAAATAGCGATATAGTTTTCTGACGATAAAGCGAGCTACTTCCTGCTTCTGAAATATCATATCAATGAGCTCGTCAGTTTCGTCAGCACCAGCCGTACCACTCTTACCTATTATCTTTTTATTGCCAAAGAAGGATGAGAACTGCTTGTCAGATGTTTCGTGCACATTAGCATTGAAGTAGCTGGTGAATGTGGTATAATTGTTTCGCCAACCTGTTAGTATTTTCGCTGCTTCTTGTATGTCATCCTCGCTGTATATAGGAGTATAGTTCTTGCCTAGAGTAAACAACTCCATCAGCTCCCTTGCGTAGTTTTCATCAGGGGCTGTTTTAGTATTATAATGACCATTCAGGTAACGAAGCATTGCAGGATCAATGGTTATCTCTTTTACCAGCGCTTTAAAGTTGCCCAATGCGTGCGCTCTTAATAATGCATTGTGTTTGTATGCTAATTGAGCATATGCTACTCCAACTGTTTCTGTAGCAAAATGGTTATGCCAAAACATCACCATCTTCTCGTGTATGCTACGTTGTTCATTAACCATTCTACCTATCCACCACGATTTAAATGATGCACGTCTATGACCATTCACAGAGCTATTATAAGGTGCATTTACCCAGGTTTGACCATAGTTAATACCGTTGGGATCGTTAACTGTGTTCTCGTAATTATTAACTGGAGGTGGAGGTGGTGTTGAAGATATATTCAGTAGCTCATCTACAGATTGAGCCATAGTCTTTTGCTCAAAGTATAACACGTCTTCATATTTCACCCCGAATGTAGTTCGTCGTAATAAGTGGTATACTTCCTTTTTTGTCCATGTTCCTGAATATGGATTTAGCGAGGCAGTACCTTTAGCGTGGCTAGCCGGAAGAGTGTGGTTTGCATACTTTTTGTATATCTTATCTTCCGTGTTTTTATCGGGTGTGTTTTCGATAGTTGCTGTAGTCAGCTCTTCGAAAAACTCACGACGGTTTACTTTTCCCATAACCGTATTTTTATTATATGACTGTGAGTAACCATATTGGTTTAAGGTAAATTAGTACTTCATTTTCATATTATGTATCTTTTTAATTAGATTTTTAACTCTTGGTTAGTCTAGTATTTAAGCGTGTGAAAACATAACTTATTGACTATTATTATTTTATTT
>CAZPDA010000203.1:0-5600 GCA_964585115.1 uncultured Flavipsychrobacter sp. | reverse complement strand
AACCCATTATATGTGCCTCAACCGCATGAGCTTCTTCATGAACCAAACTGCCGGACACATAACCTTTGAGCTGTCTTGGAGTGAGACAGTCGCTCTGGTCAAATATTCGTTTTATTTGTTCGTTACTCATGCTTTTACTTTGTTTAGCGCTTCAAGGCGATTTTTAATATTCCTTTTACCGTTCTGTATTGCGCTTTTTACTTTATTAAGGTCATATCCTGTTTGTCTGGAAACCTCTGCATAACTCATTTTCTGCAGGTAGAAGAATTCAATACATTTTCTCTGATCCATACTCAACTCCTTTACGGCTTTTTCTAACTCTACTAATAACTTATCCTTCTCAATTCTTTGATGCCATTCTTCCTCAAATTCCATATTTAAGTCGCCAATATTTTCACTACTTACTTCAGGACTCTTTTTACGGAGCTGCATAAGACAATGATTCTTAGACACTTGATATAGCCAAGGCTTAAATCTATCTATATCATGTTTTTTGAGGTCTTCCAGAAGTTTTATGAATATTTGCTGCATGGCATCTTTGGCAGATGCTACATCATTAAGATATTTTAGGCAGACACCGTAGACAAGATGACTATACTTATAAAACAAGCAACTGAATGCCATATGCTCACCTTTAGTGGCATATAGGTGCACCAATTCCTCATCAGATAGCTCTTTATATTCTGCCGGTATGGTAGGTTGGCTAACTTTCGTCACGGTCGTAAAGTTAATATATCAAATGTAAAAATGGCATATAATAGACCTAGTTAAATCAATAAAAATTAAGCTAATCCATATAGCAAGAAAACACTTATGTTTTTAAAACGCTATCTGTTATATTTGTTACCTTATCAAAACAACCTTTTATAATAATATGGAAATGTTTTACCTGGTACCGGCATTTGGTTTATTAGCCTTGCTGTTTACTTTGATCAAGAGCTCTTGGGTGAGCAAGCAAGATGCGGGAACAGACCGCATGAAAGAAATATCCGGTCACATTGCTGATGGTGCAATGGCTTTCTTAAAAGCAGAGTATAAGATACTTACCTACTTCGTGATCATTGCAGGTATTCTACTAGCATATATGGGTAGCCAGAATGATAATTCTAGCTGGATCATAGCTGTGGCATTTGTAATAGGTGCTGTATTTAGTGCAATTGCAGGTTTTGTAGGTATGCGTATAGCTACCAAAGCCAATGTACGTACGGCACATGCTGCACGTAGCAGCCTGAGCAAAGCTCTAAATGTGTCCTTCAGCGGGGGTGCAGTAATGGGGCTTGGTGTTGCCGGGCTTGCAGTATTAGGGCTTGGTAGCCTGTTCATAGTATTTAAGATGATGTTTGCTCCTGAAGCTGCTGCTAACAGCCTTGAAATGGAGCGTGCCATAGAAGTACTTACAGGCTTCTCTCTTGGTGCTGAAAGCATTGCGCTTTTTGCACGTGTTGGAGGTGGTATCTATACCAAAGCTGCCGATGTAGGTGCTGACCTTGTAGGTAAAGTAGAAGCAGGTATTCCTGAGGATGACCCTCGTAACCCCGCTACCATTGCAGATAACGTAGGTGACAACGTAGGTGATGTAGCAGGTATGGGGGCAGACCTGTTCGGTTCTTATGTAGCAACAGTATTGGCAACAATGGTGCTTGGTCGTGAGACAGCTTCAGTAGATAACTTCGGTGGATTTGGACCAATACTTTTACCAATGCTTATCGCAGGCACCGGTATAGTGTTCTCTATCATAGGTACGTTCTTTGTTCGCATATCAGATAGTGTTGGTGTAAGCACTAGTGCTGTACAAAAAGCATTGAACATGGGTAACTGGGGATCTATGATCCTTACAGCTATTGCAGCTTATTTCCTTAGCATGTACATACTTCCAGACTCAATGGAGCTTCGCGGTCATGAGTTCAGCAACACAGAAGTATTTGGTGCTATTTGCATTGGTCTTGTAGTAGGTGCTTTGATGAGTATCATTACCGAGTACTATACTGCTATGGGTAAAAAACCTGTATTGAGTATCATTCGTCAGTCTAACACAGGTCACGCTACTAATGTTATTGGTGGTTTGGCAGTAGGTATGGAAAGTACTTTCTTACCAATACTTGTACTTGCTGGCGGTATTTGGGGTTCTTATGCTATGGCTGGTCTATACGGTGTGGCTATTGCCGCAGCGGGTATGATGGCTACTACTGCTATGCAGTTAGCAATTGATGCCTTCGGACCAATTGCAGATAATGCTGGAGGTATTGCTGAGATGAGTGAACTACCTAAAGAAGTGCGTGAAAAAACAGATACACTAGATGCTGTGGGTAACACTACCGCTGCTACTGGTAAAGGTTTTGCTATTGCATCTGCTGCACTTACGGCGCTTGCTTTATTTGCAGCTTATGTAGGTGTTGCTGGCATTGACGGCATCAACATATATAAGGCTGAAGTACTAGCTATGCTTTTCGTAGGAGGTATGATACCATTTATCTTCTCTTCTTTGGCTATACGCGCAGTAGGTGAAGCTGCTATGGCTATGGTGGCTGAAGTACGTCGTCAGTTCAAAAACATACCCGGCATAATGGAAGGTACTGGTGAACCTGAATATGATAAATGTGTAGCTATATCTACTGATGCATCTATTAAGAAGATGATAGCTCCGGGAGCTATAACTATCATAGCTCCAATACTTGTAGGTTTCTTAGTAGGTCCTGAAGCACTTGGTGGAATGCTGGCTGGAGCTACTGTTAGTGGTGTACTTATGGGCATGTTCCAGAATAATGCCGGTGGCGCATGGGATAACGCTAAAAAATCGTTTGAGAAAGGTGTAGATATAGATGGTGAAACCTATTACAAAAACTCTGACCCGCACAAAGCATCGGTAACAGGAGATACAGTTGGTGATCCATTCAAGGATACTTCTGGCCCTTCTATGAACATCCTTATTAAGCTTATGTCTATCGTAGCATTAGTAATAGCTCCTACGTTAGCTAAGATCAACGGAACAAGTCATCATACCGCCCAAGCTCCTGTAAAGCAGCAGATAGAAGTGGTAAATAATACCACTCCTATAAATGTTGTAAAAGCACAATAGTCTTTATAAAAACTGTATATACGACTCCATAATTAATATTTATGGAGTCTTTTTTTATCAACCATTAATTAAAATATCAATGAAAAAGCTTCTAATCCTATTATTCTTCCTGTCAGTTTCATTATGTGCCTATCCTCAGAAAAACAAAAAAGACCCTAACGAAAAACTAATAGGCACATGGCGTATACATAATGTTCAAAAGATTATAGGTAAAATAAGAATTAAGAAATATGAAAAGGATAGCGGAGACCCTAAAGCATACATCAAAAGGCTAAAAAACAGTACTGTCTTTATATATGAAGATGGTAGTGCGAGCATAAAAACCCCTAACGGCAAAGAGTATAATGGTACGTGGCACCTTAAAGGAGCAACTAAATATAGTATAGGCCATAATGACCCTGCAACCCAGCATCAACAAAGAGCGATACAAGAAAGCGGATCAAGACACAACCCCAACTTAGGATCTCATGTGAAAGATTATACAGAAATAATTTTCACATTTACCGAACCTGTAGGCAGTAGACGATATAACATGAGTGGTGCATTTAGCGGTGTTAAGAAAAAAGGTACTTTGTTTTACTGTACAGATGACAAGTATATGTTCACATTCCGAAAAAAAATGAACGACGAGTAATTATACAAGTATTATAAAAAAGTGTCCTGCTAACTAACAGGACACTTTTTTTCGTTACATGACTAACAAACATATTATCTATATCGTCATTACTACTGAAAAACCTTTATTCTTATAAACTCAAAAGATTGAATTATGAAAAAGTCCGTACTACTTTTAATAATGGTACTATTTGCCTCTATAGGCTATAGTCAAACATGTACGCCATCATTTAGCGTATCTCAAAGTACTCCTTACAATAACCAATTGTTACGTGTACAGATTAGCACCACTCCTCCATCTACAAACCACCTACGATCTTATGAGGTACATTGGGGAGATGGACAAATCTCAAGCTCTCTTTTTTATCCTAATACACAACATAATTACGCTTCTGCTGGCACATATACTATCAAGGTCATTTTGACATTAATAGATTCAACACAATCTACATTGTATTGCAGAGACTCCGCAACACAAAATATCACATTAGTCAACACTCCTTGTGCAACCTCTATAGCAGCGAATGTTAATAGTCAGAACAATGGGCAAGTAACATTTACTGCCAATACACCTGCTAACACACCCAACATGGTCTACGTTTGGCAATATGGCGACGGCACTGCTGATACTACTACCAACTCTACTATTAGTCATACATATAGTCATTCAGGTGGTTTTCAGGTTACACTTATCGCCAGTAATGGCAATTGCACTTATACCAACAACTATTACGTTAATGTCTTAAATGGGTGCGGACAAGCAAACTTTGTTGCAAATACTAGCTCAGGACTTAATGTCAACTTCCAAGCTTCATCTTCATTTTTACTTAACTACCCTCAATTTAGCTACTGGATATTTGGAGACGGTAATACCTCATCTACCAACGCGCCTTCGTACATAAATCATTTATACTCTAGCCCGGGCTCTTACAATGTCTCTCTCGTAACAACTTGGGTTGACAGTGCTAACCAAAACTCAGTATACTGTAAAGACACGGTTACTAAAACAATTACAATTACAGGTTCGTCTATCATTAGTGGATATATAATTACAGACACGAATAATATTTCTCAACCAGCATTTAAAGTATGGCTGATAAAGTATGACTCAGGCACACAAATACTATCTGCTGTTGACTCACTATCACTACCTAGTAACAGTTCTAGCTGGAGACAATATACATTCTCTAATGTACCATCAGGTATCTATAGAGTAAAAGCTGCTATAACCAACGGACCTACCAGCGGTGCAGGGTATATTCCAACGTATCATGATTCAGCATTACTATGGAACAATGCAAACACAATTAATCATGTAACGGGCAACACTACTTATCGCAATATTTTCATGCAACATGGTATTGTTACAAGCGGGCCGGGTTTTGTAGGCGGTAACGTGACTCAAGGAGCTAATAAAGGGACTGCAAATGGCATACCTGATATACCCGTATATATAGTAGACATGAACAATCAACTACTAAGTCATTCTATTACAGATGGATCAGGCACCTTCTCTTTTAGCAATATACCAACTGGCACTTACAAAATATATCCTGAACAACTAGGATATACTACTACCCCTGCAACAGTTACAATAACTAACACAAACAATTCGTTCAGCAATATTTACTTTGAAAGGTCGCACACACAGAAAACAATCACACCTATAGCTACAAGTATTAAAAATGTCAATTCAATTGCAGGCTTAGTTACACTTTACCCAAACCCTGCCTCTAAGTCGGTCTCTATAAAGTGGGACGACAATGAGTCTGCATCAATAGCTATTAGCGACATTGCAGGCAAGCAAATAATAGCTGATAACATTAGTGCTAATAGCATTAAACAAATCACCATTAGCAAACTAAAAAATGGACTATACTTTGTAACTATAGAAAGTAACGGACAAAAA
>CAZPDA010000202.1:0-5620 GCA_964585115.1 uncultured Flavipsychrobacter sp. | reverse complement strand
TGCAGTAGTTGTGTAGTCGATCTTTCTATGTCCAAACAGTGTGTAGCTAGTTAAGCCTTTAGTGTTATTCGTTTTGATAATAGCTATGTATTTACCATCCTCACTCCATGTCCTGTTCGCTCTATAGTATTCATCTATTTGGTACAAGAGTTTATTCTTGTAATATACTCTTGTATATCCGAATGTTGTCAAACCATCATAAGGTGAGTACGAAGCCGCTTTAATTTTAACATCTTGTCCTTCTGTTGTTTGAATGTAGGGATATGCAGCAGCCCAAGTAGTAGCTTTAGCTATTAGTGTTGACAAACAAAGTATTATTATGAGAAGATAGTGCTTATACATTGACTACAAGTTATGAAATTCAACTATTATTTTTGACATGGACATATCATAATAGTAGTATTAATTCTCCTTCATAAAGGCAATTATCTTATCAATTTGTTTTTCTGATAAATGCTCGTGATTGGGGTGGGCTACACGTCCCCATCTTTGGTAGAGTGCATTGGCAGTACTATCTCCCGACTTTATCAAAGCCTGTCCGTTCACTATCATCTTTCTTAGCCATGCTTCATCTCTTCTGGTGGTTACACCCTCCAGCTTAGGACCTACTATATCCATACTAAAGCGGTGGCACATAGCACAATTAGCTATGAACAGTTGCCTGCCTGTTTTTTCTTGCTCATCCTGCTGTTGTTGACTATAGGCAACAGTCGTTATGGTCAGTAGCATCAGCAATAATGATATACTCGGTCTCATAGCTTTAAAGATAACCATTAGCAGAAAATGTATGAGTACAAAAAAGCCCCGTAAAAACGGGGCTTACTTCTGATTATACTGCGTGGTCTATACGTATCTTATTCTGGAAGGTCCAGCTTTTTGATCTCGCTGGTATGAGCACTAAAATAACCCAAGGCGCCGCCTTGTATGTTGTTTTTAGGGTTAGCAGGTGTGGCAGCATTGCTGTTCCCATCTGCTTCTAGTAGTTGCTCAAGGTATTCAAATACATAGCGGTCTATACAGCGCATCTCTACGGTTACCGTATCGCCAGGAGCTAGAACTCTTACTTCGTCCGAGTCTCCATTGAACAGTACTGCAGACCGACTCTTGCCGTCAATAAATTCATCAGACTCTAGATACATCTCGCCATCGGGTACGCCGTTCTTGTATCGTATTGCACGATAGTAGTTGCCCACACCTACAGGGTCAGTATAATAGACCGTTGGGTAAGGTACAAGCCCATCAAAGGTTTCCACCTCTTCAAAGCCAAGAGAATCGAATGGTACTTTGGTAGGCATTTTACAGACAGAAGTGTAGGTCTTGCCTTCTACCTCTACGGTTAATGTATAGGTTCTGCCGGGTGTGCCTTGCAGAGATGTAGTAGAGTAGTATCCACCTCCATCATCTGTTAGTAGCTCATCGTTACCTGCATCGTCTGATATGCGTACAGTAGCACCTGATATGCCCGGGAAGTTATTGTCTTTGTCGAGGTCAATCGTTTTAGTGATACGCACATAGTATGGACCTGCTGCATCGTTTATATTCGCTTCAATAACGTGTGCCGGTTCTGTGTTGTCTATGTTCACATCTATGATCTTTGTACAGGATACTATCGATATGCTCAGTACAAAAGCTATAGCTATATATGTTAGTTGTTTCATCGTTTATTAGAATTTGAAGTTGTAAGTGATAGATGGTACGATACCGAATAGTGATAATTGTTCCGCTTGTGTTTGCTGTGGGTTCACGTCGCTTTGCTGGAATGATATAGAGAAAGGATTGTATCTGCTATATGCATTGTATACAGAGAACGACCAACTGCTTTCACGTCCTTTCTTGGTCACCTTAGTATAGGTAGCTCCAAGGTCTAGGCGATGGTAGGCAGGCATGCGCGATGCATTACGATTTGTGTAGTAGAAGTAGGTCTGTCCTTCCACCTCATACTTACCCGCAGGGTAGGTCACGGCATTACCTGTGTTGTATACCCATATTGCAGAGATGGTCCAGCGTTTGCTCAGGTCGTACATACCTACTACTGATACATCATGCGTTCTGTCGTAGCGAGAAACGTACCACTCACCATTGTTGATGCCGTCTATCTTACGCTCTGTACGAGATAGGGTATAGCCTATCCAACCGTTAAAGCGTCCATACTTCTTCTTTAAGAACAATTCTAATCCGTATGCTCTACCCACACCAAATAGTAGCTCGCTCTCTATCTTGGTATTCACATTCAACTGCGCGCCATTGCGGTAATCTATTTGGTTCTGCATGTCTTTATAATATACCTCAGCAGAGAACTCATATTTATTATCATCAAAGTTTCTATAGTAGCCTAGTGAGTATTGGTCTGATATCTGCGGTTTTACTATCTCACTACTTGGTATCCATAGGTCGGTAGGGTTGCCCGTGTTAGAGTTAGACATCAGGTGTAGGTACTGTGCCGTGCGCGAATAGCCTGCTTTTATTGAAGACTGCTCATTCAGCAAGTAATTTACACTCAGGCGAGGCTCAAGATTGTAATAGGTCTTGATGAACTCACCACTATCGTAGATGTTACTATCAATAGTATTGCCATCATTATCGAACTGGTAGAAAGTACCTGCGCCCAGTAGTGTGAATGCAGAACCTCTTAGTCCCATATTCAGGTTCAGCCTGTCGCTTAGTTTCCATTCATCGGTCACGAATACTGCATTCTCCCAAGCGTAGCGGTCTTCTACATTGGTATTGTTTATCTGAGCGTTGGCTCCACTGGCAACGATGTTACCCGGCTCTATAGTATGATGTATGGTATTGAAGCCAAACTTCACATTATGCTTTGTACTAGCATAGTAGGTAAACTCTTGCTTCAAGGTCCAGTCTTGTATCTTAGACTTGATGTCGAAGTCAAATCCGTTTGTAGAGATGCCTATGTTATAACGATAGTCATTGTAGATAACAGAGGTGTTAGAGAATAGCTTACTGTTTACAATATGGCTCCAACGTAGTGTACCTGTAGCATTACCCCAGTCGAAACCGAATAGGCTTTTATAACCCATTACATCTCTACCAAAGTAGCCCGATAGGAATATCCTGTTCTTATCGTTGATGGTGTAGTTGGCTTTAGCATTCAGGTCGTAGAAGTATAGTTTGCTGTTCTTTAAGTTATCATTGTTCGATAGCTTGAGGAACATATCTGCATAGGTTCTACGTCCCGCTATTAAGAAGGAGCTTTTACCTTTCTTAATTGGGCCTTCTACACTTAGCTTTGAAGATATCAACCCGATACCACCGCTTACATGGTATTCCTGATTGTTACCTTCATTCATTTGTATATCCAGTACTGATGATAGTCTGCCACCAAACTCTGCTGGGATAGACCCTTTGTATATGGTCACATCTTTTATAGCATCTGAGTTGAAGGTAGAGAAGAAGCCTAGTAAGTGAGAGGCATTATATACCTGCGCCTCGTCTAGTAGTATCAGGTTCTGGTCAGGGCCACCACCGCGTACGTAAAAGCCGCTATTACCATCGCCTGCTGCTGCTATACCCGGCATCAGCTGTATGGTCTTTATGATGTCCTTCTCACCCATGATAACGGGTAGCTTATTAGCTGTTTTTACATCCAGCTTTACTACACCCATCTGGTTTCGGGTAACGTTGGCATCCTCACGAGTCCCTTTTACCACTACCTCGTTCAGCTTTTTGCCCTGTTCTGCCATATCCACATTCATTGTGGTATTGCTTTGCAGGTCTATGGTCTTAGCGTTTAGCTGAAAGCCGATATAGCTCACCTCTATGGTATACTTACCCGCAGGTACGGTGATGGAGTAGAAGCCATATTCATTGGTAGCAGCACCTGCTCCATTGGCTTCTTTTACCTTAACGATAGCACCTATCAGTGCCTCGCCCGATGACTTGTCTTTTACCGTGCCACTAATGGTCACTTTCTTTTGCTGGGCTTGGGCAGATATCCCTATAAAGAGCAATAGTGCCAGCAATCTTAATTTGTACATTTTGGTTTTAATGTGTTTAGGAGTTTGAGATAGTTTGTTTGTAACTGTTTTTATTGATACTTATTGTGTTAGCTCATTTGTCATTACAAAGACAACTGATACTTCTTATACCCCTACGCAGACTCAAATAATATTTAATGTCATGCGTAATGGTGGTGCAAAAAGACTAGAATTGCCTCTTTTATACAAATCATTATCGGGGAAACGGAAGAAAAAGGCGGTAAACCCCACTTTTTCGCAGGGGAATTTTCCTAAAAGGCTATGCCCACTTCCAGTTGCTATCGTCTACAAAGGGAGCTTTTACCGTTTTGGCTATCTCTTGTAGCATGCTGCGGAGTGCATCTACATTAGTAAGGTCTCGTTTGGGTACTATGAGCGTTTGCCCCTGGGTCAGCTGTATCAGGAATACCTCTTTCAGCTCAGAGATACGCTTTACCTCTTTGGTCATTATCTTGCTCTCATTGTCACTCTCGCGCCCCAGTAGGTATTCTGTTGTGAGCTCCAGCGTTACATCTCTGTCTACCCCTTCTTTAAAGTGCTCTTTGATATAAGCCTCATAATGCTTGCGGTAGCGTCTGCGCTCTATGATAGGATAGTAGAAGTACATACCCACAGCCAGTACGCCAAAGGTGACGGTAAGCCCTAGTTTGTCTTTGTAGTAAAAGAATGCTGCTAGTATCAGATATATCACCAGTACAAATACTCTGCTTCTCTGGCGTTTCTTATTGATACGCTCCGAGTGGGATGCATTGTATAGCTGATGGGTTAGGTAGTCCGACTCATTAATGGTATAACTAACCGTCATGTAAAGGCATTTTCAGGTGTAAATATCGGATTTTATATTATTTCTCTGCCTTGAAGCGAGCGAACGACCCCTCATCCGCACTATATATGGTAAGTATATTCTGCTCTATGCCGTAATGGTGTGCCTCTCTATATAGCTTGAAAAGACCTACCTCTTGCTTTTGTACATCATTATCCATACACGCCATCATTGTGCTGATGACCTCTGATATCTCAATGCCATTTGCTCCATTCAGTACGTATTTACCGCCATATCCGTTGCAGCCACCATTGCCATTGATAACGCTATCTGCCCCAAACTTTACGTATGGCGTTTTCTTCATCTGCTTGTCTTCTGTAGCTTTTTTACCGTTCAGCTCTATGAGGACCCATTTATATCCTGTAATACTGCTTATGGTAGTATGGCTGTCGCTAGCCACCTTTTTAGTACCTGTAGCACAAGATGCTATAGTAACGCATAGTATACCCGTAATGATGATGTATAACCCTCTCATAGTTTTTACTAGTTAGTGCTGTAAAGGTAAGGGGGATTATTACTACTCATTGTATAAACTATTGTGAAAGTCGATGAACTCTGTGCTAATGCCTTGAAAATTGTTATTAATATTTTCCAGTTCTAATGGTATTGACTTATAATCACACTTAACATGACAATTTGGGCAGAGTATAATAATGTTTTCTTTAATGTCTGGTCCGTTATATGGGTTTCCTAATGGTTTGATGTGGTGGGCTTCAGCATACAGTGAACCGTCTCTTAGCACTATCCTCTCTTTACATATCTGGCAAGAATAATCTGATTGTTTTTTTAATGATATAGCTAGTGC
>CAZPDA010000201.1:0-5706 GCA_964585115.1 uncultured Flavipsychrobacter sp. | reverse complement strand
TTAGTAGTTTGAGATGCTGAAGAGTTAGCGTTTTGAGCGTTAGCTGCAAAACCTACTAGAGAAAGAATTGATGCGAAGATGATTACCTTTTTCATTATGTTATTTGTTTGAGTTGTGATTGTTTATTTGTGTTTGTTCGTTTGATGATGTAAAGATGCAACCGTGAATGAAACTGGAGAAATTTTCAGGTCTTGTTAACTATGGTTTTGCAAGCGGGTAACGAGCCGTTAACAAATGAAAAGCCCCGCACATTGTGCGAGGCTCTTATTAATATTATAAACTCAGCTATTATTAGTCCTGAGTAGCTGTATATACCACATCTACAGTATAAGTACCTGCAGGGTACGCAAAGCCAGGTGTTGCTTTATACTTCACGCTGAACTTTTGATTACCACCACGTGTAGCACTTGTTATCAGATCCTGGTCTGAATTCTTTAGTGTGTTATATGCACTGCTAGAGAAGTTAGAACCGATAGAACCGCCTGTACTGTTTGCACTTACCATAATTCCCAATACGCCGTTTACCGGCATTGTTGGTGATGGAGATGTTGAACCTGTATAAGAGAAGTTTGCAGAGTTTGTCTTAACCTCTACTGTAAAGTTTTTGTTAGAACGTATCTTAAGTTCTTGTGTCGCGGTCTCTACACCATTAGCATAATCGTTTACTGTAGAGAAAGGAATTGTAACATCAGTACCTGTAGCACCTCCTGTCCCCGTAAATGTGATCTCAATGGCATTACTTAATGCAAGGTGTGTAGATTGACTAGCACCATCGCTAACACCAGAACCAGATGAGCTAGACCCAGAAGAAGAACCACTACCAGAGCCTGAACTACCGGAACCACTGCCACTACCACCTAGACCATTCGCATTGGCATTTCCATTACCATTGCCTAATCCGTTACCATTACCGTTTCCGTTACCTCCGTTAGTATTTCCGAATGAGTTTCCGTTGTTACCATTACCATTGCCGTTGCCATTACCTTGGGCAAGTGTGATAGCACTGGTACTTACTAATAAGATAAAAATGAGGGCTAACTTTTTCATTGTGTTTGTTGCTGTTTTGTGTTGTTAAGAAATTGCAGTTTTAGTTGTTGCTTGTCGTTTAATGCTACAAATATGCTTTAGACAATCAAATTGAGGAAAGAAAACATAGTTGTTAACTATGGGTTTGCAACTGGTTAACAAGCGATTAACAAACAAAAAAGCCCTGCATATAGCAAGGCTCTTAGTATTTTAAGTCAAATATAATCTAATCAGCAAGATCCACAAGAAAGGTATCTCCTACCTGAAAAGTAGTGATATACTTGGTTCTGAAACCCTCAGCAGATATCTCTAACTTGAATACAGGACACTTAGCCGTACCCTTAGAAATATATCTTGTTTGGAAATAACCTATTGAGTCTGAATAAACTATACGTTCATCTTTTTCACGACCATTCAGCGCACCAACACTTCTTATTTTAGCATTAGGTATCACCTCGCGAGAGCTTTTATTCACTATATAGCCGTCTACATACCTCTCACAGTTCTTACAAGCCGCGAAGAGTAATACAATAGCTGATAGCAATAATAATACTCTCATAATATATTCCTTTAGTCTAAGTTCTCTTGATGGAACGGATAACGATAATCTACAGCCGGTACTAGTGTTTCCTTAACAGTTCTTGCACTCAACCAACGATAGAGGTTAAGAGAAGAGCCTGCTTTATCATTAGTACCCGATGCACGAGCACCACCAAATGGCTGCTGCCCTACTACTGCACCTGTAGGCTTGTCATTGATATAGAAGTTACCCGCTGCATTTACTAGCTTGCTGGTCATCAAGTTGATAGCATATCTATCTCTAGCGAAGATAGCACCTGTAAGTGCATATGGAGAGGTAGTATTAACTACATCCAATGTCTCTTCCCATTTATCAGCCTCGTAAGTATAGATAGTAAGTACCGGTCCGAATATCTCTTCGCACATGGTCACATACTTAGGGTCGCTCGTTTCTATAATGGTAGGCTCTATGAACCAGCCGTCTGCACTATCGTAGTTACCACCACAAATGATGTTAGCATTATCACTGTCCTTCACACCATCTATATACTTAGTGATACTCTTGAAAGCTTTCTCATCTATAACTGCATTGATGAAGTTTGTAAAGTCATCTACCTTACCCATTTTCATGGTCTTCACCTCTGCTACCAGCTTGCTCTTTATCTCATCAGCAAGATTGCTAGGCAAGTAAGCACGACTAGCCGCAGAACACTTCTGACCTTGGAACTCAAATGCACCACGAGCCAAACCTGCAACCACCTCGTCTACATCAGCAGTTGGGTGTACCATCACAAAGTCTTTACCACCAGTCTCCCCTACTATACGTGGATAGGTCTTGTACTTAGCAATGTTCTCACCTATAGTCTTCCACATGGTTTGGAATACTCCTGTAGAACCTGTGAAGTGTACTCCTGTAAAGTCAGCATGCTTGAAACAGATATCACCAACAGTAGGACCATCTGTATATACTATATTGATAACACCATCAGGAAGACCAGCCTCCTTAAGTATCTGCATGAATACGTTTGCACTGTATATCTGAGTATTAGCAGGTTTCCATACTACTACGTTGCCACACATAGCAGGTGCAGTAGGTAGATTACCACCAATAGCAGTAAAGTTGAACGGTGTAACGGCAAGTATAAACCCTTCAAGCGGACGATACTCCATACGGTTATGGATACCATCTACAGAAAGCGGCTGCTCGTTATATATATTAGTAAGGAAGTGCACATTGAACCTAAGGAAGTCTATCAGCTCACAAGCACTATCTATCTCAGCCTGAAAAGCATTCTTACTCTGGCCAAGCATAGTAGCCGCATTCATTTTGAAGCGGTATTTGGTAGCCAATAGGTCTGCTGCTTTTAAGAATATTGCAGCACGGTGCTCCCAAGGGGTAGCTGCCCATTTCTCCTGAGCTGCCAATGCAGCATCAATAGCTTGCTGTACATGCTCACCTGTACCAGCGTGCATATGGCCAAGCAGATGACCTGTTTCGTGTGGCGGACGTATCTCTTTTGTGTCACCCGTACGTACCTCTTCGCCATTGATATACATTGGTATATCGCATAATTCGCCTTTAAGTTCTGCTATAGCATCCTGTAGCGCCATGCGTTCCGGCGTGCCGGGAGCGTAGCTTAATACAGGTTCATTCAAAGGCTCTTCAAATTCAAAATATGCGTTATGCATCAGTTAACATTTTAAAAGAACAACTACTAAAATTCGGGGCAAAAATAACCAAATAAGCCAGTTATTAAAGTGATTTATGTTACACCCTAAATTGCCCCGCCGCAATGTATGAAAAACCATCGTTCTGCAAAAACACTTAACACTTAGTTGATGCTTGGCTATATTTACAGCCAACTACAGGGAAAAATGAATAACACTCAGGGCAAATTCTTCGTTTTTGAAGGGATAGACGGCAGCGGTAAAAGCACACAAGTAAAGCTACTAGCAGAGCGTTTGGAAGCTCAAGGACGCAAGGTGTATACCACTTGTGAGCCTACCGATGGTGCTATTGGAAAATTCATAAGGCAGATACTACGTGGTGGAGAAAAGGCCAGTGAAAAGACCATTGCTGCTCTGTTTCTCGCAGATAGGCTAGACCATTTGGAGAATGAACTGAACGGACTAAGAAAAAAAGTAGATGAAGGCTATATAGTGATATGCGATAGATACTATTTCTCATCTTATGCTTATCATAGTGCTCACGTACCCCTTAGCTGGGTAATAGAAGCCAACTCCGTTTGTGCAGATATGCTCAAGCCAACTCTTAATATATTCTTAGACATCAGCCCTAAAAAGAGCCTGAAACGTATACAAGCAGGGCGTGAAGACTTTGAGTTATTTGAGAATGAAGAACGTCTTACCACTACTCGCACTCAATATTTCAATGCCTTTGAGCGACTGAAAGACCAAGAGAACATTACTGTGATAAGTGCGGATGATGAGATAGAAGTAGTAGCTAATAAGATATTGACCAAGGTAGAACAATATCTATAATTGTATAAAAGCTAAAATATCAAGTAATACATAAAAATATAGGGGGCTAGAAAGCCCCCTTCACTTTTAATATGCTGTATCAAGTTACCTGACGACAGAAACTCGCACACTATTCATCTCTCCATCAGTAGTATATACTTGGATGTAATACACGCCATCAGATAAATTACTAAGGGGCACAGTGATCTGGTCATCAGTTGAAGTATAACTGATACCGCTCATACTACTTCCCTTAACATCATATACCATTATTTTATTCACTGTATTAGCATCTATATCTATGTTTATCAAGTCGTTAGCAGGGTTTGGATAAGCCTGTAAGCTGCTACTGTATTTAGTTTCAGGTATAGTAGTAGCCGTGTCATTATACATCTGAATATTGTCTATATATACCACATTTCCATTCTGTGAGGTATTGCGAATGGAGAATCTGATGTCACTCTGTCCTGCAAACTGAGAGAGATCTACATACTTTATCAGCCACTCCCTATTGTTGGGTACAAACTGAGTACTCCTGTCAAAAGTGGTGGTAAGGTCATTATCTTTATATTCTACCAGCATTTGCTCTGTGCCGCTATTCCCTATCTTATACCATATGCTCAACTTGTCAGACGGTTTACCTGTACGTTTTGCATAAGCATAGTCAAACCTTAGTGTCGGTTTAGTTGTGCCTGTTAGGTCTAGCCACACCATATCTAGCGTGAAGGTGCTATCTACATTGCTATTCCAATTATCAAACTTAGCAGAAGAGGTAGTATTGAACGAACCAACAGTTTTATCATGCTGCCACTGCACAAAAGCTGTGCTTGACGAGCTTCTATGCTGCCAGTCTTCCGGTAAGAAATATGGGACTTCAAACCCGTGACTGTAAGGCAATGTATATTTTGCACGCTCTGCTATTTTCAGGTCGTCTACTATCAGCCATCCGCCATTTATAAGGTCACCCTCTAGGGCAAAACGTATATTATTGTTATTGGCTACGGCATCAAGGTCATAGGTAACGGTAACCCAGGTAGCACAGGTAGTAGATGCTGAGGGACTACAAGGACCTGAGGTATTAATGATATTATCTGTTTGATACTCTCCCCAAGAGCTTAACTTCTGCCATACACCACCATTTGCAGAGTAATATATATTAAGTACAGGCGCTATAAAATTGCTACGTATAGCTGCTACTTTAAAACTAAGTGTAGGATGTGTGACCGTAGTCAGGTCTACACTAGTAGTCTCTATAGTACCCTTAGTAGCTCCGCTAGCCTGAGACTGGTCTATAAGTATGCAACCGCTACCGTAAAGACCCAAGCTATTATTAGGTATCCACTTAGCACCTCCGATAGTGTCTAATGTCCAAGAGGCGGGTATGCCGTTACTGAAATCATTTGCTAAAATGGTCTGTGCGTTGATAGTATCAGCATAAAATATTGCACCAATTAATGCGAGTTGTAGTATTATCTTATTCATATTCGTATCTTTGCGTTTTCAATAATCTGTTGTAAGGGTATCAATACCAGTTATCAGACTGATCTTCAATTGTAAAGGTATAGACGTACAGAGGTATCGGAGTTATAGATCTAGAGGTATTATTTATAGATTTCGAGTGGTGTGGTGAGTTGCTTACCGTAGTTGTGGTACAAAAAAATATATAATTGAAGATTATTT
>CAZPDA010000200.1:0-5725 GCA_964585115.1 uncultured Flavipsychrobacter sp. | reverse complement strand
GTATTATATTTGTCACAGGTTGATAATTATAAGAATATATATGCAGTATTTAACAGGATGATAACCTGCATTAACTTGTAAGCAACACATTTTTAGGACATTAGTAGTAACTAATAGAGGACAAAAAATAATGTATCACCAAATAAAACAAACTATAAGAAAAGGGATATTATTCCTACTAAGAGTGGCATTCTACAAACCTACAAACAACAAGAAGCAACAGGCGGCTTAATCATTGCCTTCCTGCTGCTTAACTATTTTTGAGGTCTCTGTTTTAGCATTTATCTCTTTGATCACCTGATCAAGGGTCTCCGCTGCTTCAGAAAGTCCTTCCAGTACCTGTCCGTTTATCTCATCGTGCGGCTCATCTTTATTGAAGAGCTGTATCAAACCCATGATAGAGGCAACTGGAGCACGCACCTTATGCGACTGTATCCATGCTATATCTTTTAGCCTCTGGTTCTGTAGCTGTATCTTTTCTACATATAGCCTCTGCTCGGTAACATCTTGTATCGTTCCTTTCACCAGCGATATTAATCCACTTTCTGTAAGTATCACCTGTCCACGCACTAAAATATGCTTTACATCACCGTTGGCTAATTGTATACGACAATAAAAATCTGGGAAAAACCTTTTGATGAAAATAGTATCTATTACATTTTCAATATGCTTTACATCATCAGAATGTAGTATCTCTAGAAACTTATTGTAAGATAGGTCTGCCCCGGGCTTTATTTCTAAAATATGTTGTGCCGCGTCTGACAGTAGTACCTTTTCATCCATCACGTTCCACTCCAGATAACCGATCTTAGCTAGCTTCTCTGCTTCTTCCAGCTGGTCGTTCTTATACTTTAGTTCACTTTCTATCTCTTTTCTGTTATCTATTTCATTCTGCAACTCTTCGCCCGAGCGCATTGAGAATGCCTTTGGCAATATCTTCACAACATAGAATACAGTCACCCAACTAATGACACCCGTTGCAAATCTTATCAACGCACTGAATCTATATATAGGCAACCAAAACATCAATGCATCTACAAAGTAGGTAGCTCCACATATCAATATGAAGGAAGCAAATAGGAAATAAAGACTATTAAACTTTAGTGGCCTGCGCTTTTTTACTACATAGAATAGTATTAGCAATGGTATAACGAAATATGCAGACCATACGAGTAAGTCACTTATAATATAGAACCATCCATGAAAACTCGTCCAATTACCGCTCTGCCAAAACGAACGGAAATCCGAGTACTCAAAAAGATTCTTAAAGAAGTTTACGACTTCTTGCATAGCAATGTTTGTTTTGTACAAACACTCCTTTCGGTGTGTTTTTTATTGTGTTTTGTTTTGAATTACTGACAGTTTTCACCGCACAGCCCACAAATCTATAACACTTAATGCCCACACTAGTACAAAAAGAGGTTCGTTAACCAATCATTATGAAAATACTAAATACTATGGAAGAATACTATATGCTATGAATGCCCCTAGATAAGCTATAGCAAACATGTACAGGAATTGATACAGTGGATACAGCCAACTACCTGTTTCTCTTTTCACTATGACCATAGTACTCATACACTGCATGGCGAAAACATAGAATATAAGAAGAGATACACCTGTACCTAAAGTATATACTGGTGTGCCATCTAGCCTTGTAGCCGACTTCATCTTCTGCCTCAAGGTCTTATCTTCCTCATCACTATCCACACTATATAGCGTAGCCATAGTACCTACAAATACTTCTCTTGCTGCAAATGAGGTGATCAATGCAATACCTATCTTCCAGTCGTAGCCCAATGGTCTTATGACAGGCTCAATAGCATGACCCATGATGCCTGCATAAGAGTTTTCCAGCTTCTCGGTCTGCATGGCTTTTTGGTAAGCTTCTTCTTGTGCAGGGTTCTGCTGTATCAGTGTAGCATATTTATCCTCTACCTGCTGCATACGGCCCGACGGACCAAAGTTGGCCATAGCCCATAGTATCATCGCTATTATTACGATCACCTTACCGGCATCTACTATGAATATCTTGGCCTTCTCTATCATAGTAATCCCTACATTCTTCCACCTTGGTGCACGATATACGGGCAGCTCCATAAAGAAGTAGGTCTTCTCTTTGGCCTTTATCACCATATCCATCACTTTAGATACGATCATTGCCATAAAGAAACCTAATAAGTATAGCCCCATCAGTACCAGACCTTTCAGGTTGAAGATGAAAAAGCTCTTATCAGGTATCACCAATGCTATAAGTATAGTATAAACAGGAAGCCTTGCACTACAACTCATCAATGGGGTCACCATTATGGTTATCAGTCGCTCCTTCCTATTCTGTATGGTACGTGCAGACATGATGGCGGGTACGGCACATGCCATACCGCTTATCAGCGGCATTACGGAACGCCCATTCAGTCCCACACTTCGCATTATCCTATCCGTAAGGAAGCTGATACGTGCCATATAGCCCGTATCTTCCAGTATGGTGATGAAGCCGAAGAGTATCATTATCTGCGGTATGAATATGACGATACCACCGATACCTGCTAGTAGACCATTTATCAAGAAATCTGACAAATAGCCTTGCGGCAATACACCTTCTAGCCAGCTACTTGCTACACCAAACCCTTGGTCTACCCAATCCATAGGATATGCTGCCAGCCAGAAAATACTTTGGAAGAGTAAGAATAGAACAACCAGCAATATTGCATTCCCCCATATAGGATGCAGCAATAGCTTATCCAATCGCTCGCTGAACATGGCTCGCTTCATCGGGTTCTCTACTATCACACTTTGCTTCATGATGGTATCTATCTTCTGATAGCGTTTCATCACTTCTTGCGCTTGTACTTTTCCTTTATGAAAGTCGCCTATATCCAACACCGCAGCTATCTGTATCTTTTGCGCGGCACTTAGATGTGTTAACTCTAAGTAATTGCACGCTACATGCACAGCTACATAGTCATTATCAATAGCGCATATCTGTTTCAGATCTTCCTTCCAGCTGCCTGATATTATCTCGTTCACATCTATGAAGCCACCCGGGTCTAATATATCTTCAGACCTTTTGCAAGTATCAATTGCTTTCTTTAGTTGTGGTATTCCTTTCCCTTTGCGCGGGTTTATCAGCACCACTGGCACACCCATCATACGCTCCAGCTCATTTACATCAATGGTGATGCCTTTCTTTCTGGCAATATCATTCATGCTCAGAGCTATGATCACAGGCACACCAAGGTCTATTATCTGTGAGCAGAAGAGAAGATTACGCTTTAGGTTAGCCGCATCTGCTACTACCACTATCAGGTCAGGGTAGTTAGGATTTTCCTGATCTATAAGTACCTCATAGGTTACTTGCTCATCTGCACTCTTTGGATAGATACTATACGTACCCGGCAGGTCAATGATATTTGCAGTAAGGAAATCGGAAATTTTAGAGACGCCTGTCTTCTTGTCAACAGTTACTCCGGGGAAGTTACCAACTTTCTGGTTCAGCCCCGTAAGCGCATTGAACAATGAACTTTTACCGCTATTCGGGTTACCTACTAATGCTATACTATAACCGCTCTTCATATATCCGAGAGCGCAAAATTACCAATACTAACTGTGTATTACTACGAATAACACCAAGTATCCAGAATTTTTCCCAATATTATAAGCGAAAACTGCCTGTTCTAACGGATAACGGTTACATTTCCACGGATGAATTGACCTCTTTTTGTAGACCCTGCACGATATTCTATAGTGTATATATAAACACCATTCTCTACATATACACCATCTTGTGTACCGTTCCAGCCTCTGTTCACATCATTGGTCTCATATACCTTTTCTCCCCATCGATTAAATATTTTCATATTAAACTCTGAAATAGGACAGGTGACAAAAGCTTCAAACCTATCATTTGAACCATCATTATTAGGAGTAAAGGCATTAGGCACAGTCACACATTCCTCACAAGCAGAGAACTCTACTCTTACTGTATCAATATACACACCGCACTCGTTGCGTATAGCTACCTTATATGCTCCTGCCCTGTCTGGACGTATACAACACTCGATATCACCAGTGTTCCATTTGTAAAGCATATTAGAGCCTAGATCTTTACCTATCAGACGCACCTTATTACCACACATGATCTCATCATCTTCCAGCTCCTCATGCGGTGTATAGGTTACATTTATGCGTATGGTCTTCTTCGCACTCTCACACTCACCAATGGTTTGTGTAACATATAGATTATAATAGCCGGGCTCTACCGTTATCAACCCGGGTTGCTGTGGGGCACCTACTACACCTGCAGGGTTTGCATACCATTTTATGTTCTGACCCTTTATGTTGGTTAGTAGCGGTTGAGAGAACTGACAAACTGTTGTGTCACTGGTTACAGGAGTAGGGGTTGGCGGTTGTATATATACGCGGACAGAGTCAGTTTGTGTACCACATTCATTAGTACCTGTCAAATTATATACGCCTGTTTGGTTTACAGTTATGCTTTTAGAAGATGCACCTGTACTCCAAGTATAAACATTAAAGTTTACATTAGAAGTAAGTGTTACTGACTCGTTCTTACAGTTAACAATTTTAGTCCCTATGTTTAGCTTCTTAGGGTCTACATGCTTCACTATAAAAGTATCTAAATATACATGACAATTAGAAAAAGACTTACACCAATATACTCCGTCTTTATTAACGCTTATATTTTTTGATGTTGCACCATTGCTCCATATATATGTACCATCATAGCCAGAGCTAGTGAGAGTCATTGGTAGCATACTCTTCACACAATAACTTGAGTCATGTAATGCAAACGTAGTATCTGTTTTAGCTAGTTTTATCACACTTACATCATCAATATATAAGTAGCATCTATTATTAAGATTCGGATCAGGTACTGCAGGATATATTGGCTGAAAATTTGGTGTCTTTACTCCATCACCAAATCTACCTAGCGTCAACCATTCTTCACCTCCTTTTGCTGTGAATATTTCTTGCACTTTGATCCAGACAGAAGTGTCCTGCAAATACATACCTGTTGGTGTAATAATATCATAGCTCATATTCATGAGATAACCCGCAGGTTCAGAATGTTGACTATGAGAAAAATTTATGCCTACTTCATCTATCCCTATAAAGTTATATTGCTGCTTCGAACTTATAGATGGACTTACATAAAAGGTAACACAATAACGTTCGCCAGCCTGTAGTGGCTGTGCCAACTTGGTTTGTATATACTCACTAAAGTCTAAAACTAAATTACCATTCTTATATTCAGACTCCCAAGCTATTATACCTGCATAGCCATTTCCTGTGCGTGCTTGCTGATAGCCAAATGTATTATCAGGAGTACTTACACCAGTTAATGCTTGTGCGCAAGCATTAAAATAATCAGGAGAAGCCTGTTTTACAGGGCTAACCCAATGTTCAGCAGTAGGAAAATCAATATAATTAGGAGTAAAAGCAAAACCTGAAAGACCTGATGGACATGAATTATAATCTTCAAAAGAAGGGTTAAGAACCAGATTTTGAGCACGAGCGGGTACAATAGCTAGCATAGCTATTAGCAAGAGCACGAAAAGTCCGGTTTGCTTCATAGTTTTTAGTGGTATTCTTCAGGCAAATGTTACAGACAGGCAAAATATATAAAGTGTTGGTTATTTGTTAATGTTTTTTACGACTTTTTAATAAGATATTTGACCAAAGACCAAGCATATACCAATGGAAC
>CAZPDA010000199.1:0-5753 GCA_964585115.1 uncultured Flavipsychrobacter sp. | reverse complement strand
TTTATGCAAAATGATGTGTATATAATTAAATTGTAAAAAGTTTTAAATAGGTAATGCTACTGTATAGTAGTAGGCAACTATTGAGAGCATTGTATGAATTATTGTAGCTCGATCATGTAGTATAACGAAATACCCCTATAGGTGTTAGGGTTTATTGATCTAGCCTGATTAATTTAGCTGCAAATCGAAAGATCATATCTTTAGCATATGGAACCAATAATCACAATAAGAAACCTATCAAAGCAGTATGGTGAGAAAACCGTGCTGAATAACATCAACCTAGATGTATATCCGGGACAGATAATAGGATATATAGGTCCTAACGGTGCAGGTAAGTCCACAACTGTAAAAATTTTGACCGGAGTGATACAGGATTATGAAGGAGAGATAACCGTGGCCGGAAATGAATTAGCTGATAACTTAATAGATATAAAAAAGAAGATAGGGTATATACCGGAGCTTACCGAGTTATATGACCTACTTACACCCAGAGAATATCTAAGTTTTATTGGTAAGCTATATCATCTGGAAGATGAGGTAATAGAAAGCAGAGGTATTAAGATGCTCAATACATTTGGGCTTGGAGATAATGTAGACCAGCGCATGGATAGCTTCTCAAAAGGTATGCGCCAAAAGGTATTGATCACGTCAGGATTGATGCACAACCCTTCTATAGTGATATTAGATGAACCATTGTCCGGCCTTGATGCTAATGCTGTTATCATGGTTAAAGAATTACTTCAAGTACTAAAACAAGAAGGGAAAACTATATTCTATTGCTCTCACATGATGGATGTAGTAGAGAAAGTCTCAGATAGGATAGTGCTGATAGATAAAGGAGCTATAGTGGCTGACGGTACTATAGAAGAATTAAGAAAAGATGGTAGCGACTCACTAGAGCGTATATTCTCTAAACTGACCTCATCAGAAGAAGAGAACTCAGAAAGAGCAGGAAGCTTTGCTTCATTATTCAGAAACGAAGAAACTCAAAATACAAACCATGAATAGGTTCTTACTATTTCTAGTAATGCTACCTAAAGGTTTGTGGAAGTCTTTAGGTGCAGATCTGGTTCAGCTAAAAGCAATATTAGAGGCCAAGCTGATGGCCGACGACCGTAAGCCTTTCTCTATGGGGGCTAATAAGGCTGTAGAGCGCAAGAAGAAGAAACCAAGGAAGAATACATCTTTGCTTACAGCTTTCGTATCCTTCTTTATGGGTATCGTGTATGTGTTCCCTATAGTGATGACGAGAGTAGACCCCGTGGTGGGTTTAGCAGTATTCTATACCATGTTTATCTTCTTCCTCACCTTTATGCTCATCACAGACTTTGCAAAGGTGCTGGTAGACACACAGGATAAATTAATACTCTTTCCAAGACCTGTTAGTGATAAGACCTTGATGATGTCTCGCGTGTTGTACATCATTATATACTTATTAAGGGTAGTTATCCCTATGTCTTTACCTGCATGGATACTCTTTAGTGTATTTAAGGGCTGGGTAGGTGCATTGTGGTTCCCAATACCATTGATATTTGCTGTGTTCATTGTGATATTTTTCATCAATGCGCTTTATATGCTGATGCTAAAGCTATCGAAGCCTGGCAAATTCAAAGAAACGGTCAACTATTTTCAAATTGTATTCTCAATAGTATTCTTTGCTACCTATATGCTAGGTACCAGAATGATAGACTATGAAGCATTAGACCAGTCTCTGGACTTCAAAACCTATGACTGGGCACGCTACTTTCCTACTTATTGGTTAGCCGCCAGCTGGAGCTGGGTAGACCCTACTGCTAAGTTGCTGCCGGGTACTAAGCTATTAAGTGCATTAGCTGTCATTTTCCCATTGTTTAGCTTTTGGGCAACGTTCAAATGGTTGGCTCCAAACTTCTCAAAGCAGTTAGTAGCTTCTGAAGACAACGTAGATGCTGTAGTAGAGAAACCTAAGAAGAAGAAGAAAGTAGTAAAAACAGACAAGCAGCCTTTCTACAAGAAGCTGGGCAATATGATGAATAGAGATGCAGGTTCTAAGGCTGGTTTCCTTATTACCTGGATGATGACAGGACGCAGCCGTAGCTTTAGAATGAGGGTTTACCCAATGTTTGCCTATGTGCCTGTGTACTTCTTTTATATTCTATGGAGTAGTAAGCAACCCTTTATGGAAGTGTGGAATGGCTTGCCCGATAGTAAGTCTTACATTATGCTGCTATATATCTGTTCTTTTGTCATCATGCAATCTATGGGCTTCATTATGATGTCTGACCAGTACAAAGCTGCTTGGGTATATTATGCCGCACCACTGGAAAAGCCGGGTGATGTGATAGCAGGTGCGTTCAAGGCTATGTGGTTCAAATTCTATCTGCCTTATATGATATTTATAGGTGCTTTTGTGATATATATATGGGGACCGATGGCTATATTAGATATAATTTTAGCAACCATCAACTCAACTGCTTTTGTATTAGCAACTACTGTCGCGGGCAACAGGGTATTACCATTCTCTATGAAGGAGCAGATAAAAGACTCTGCAGGGAAGACTGCTGCAAGGGTAATAGGAACATTCCTTATTATAGGTGTATTTGGTTTCACACATTATTTATTACCCGGAGTTAATGGTGCTCAAGGTAATTTTGAAGGTCCTGCTATATTTTCCTCTCTAATGTCTTGGCTGGGGTGGGGACTAAAGTTGATATTCATTATCTTGTCATCCGCTCTTTTATGGCTGTTGTTTAGTAGTCTTAAAAACACTAGCTGGACCAAGCTGAAGAAGATAGAAGAGCATATGTAAGCATATTTTTAGCGTAACTATAAAAGAAGAACAGCAAATGCTGAAGAAGTTTTTTACAGCGTCACTTGCAGTAATGTTATTTGCTGCTTGTGGTACAGAGCAACAACCAACACAAGAGGATAAACAAGAAAAGGTAGTAGACAAGCATACCTTGTCTAATGCCGATAAGATAGACATTCGTCACCTAGACCTTGATGTATCTGTTAGTTTTGAAGACAAGCAAATATCAGGTACTGCTACATGGACGATAGATAATAAAGAAGGTATCGACACGCTTAAGCTAGATACCTACGACCTAAGTGTAAGTAACGTAACTGTAGATGGTGAGGATGTAGCTTATCAATTAGCTCCTGCCGTAGAGCATTTGGGTAGTGCTTTGTTAATACCAGTTACAAAAGGTTCTAAGAAAGTAGCCGTTACCTATAGTAGTGGTGAAGGTGCGAGAGCACTACAGTGGATGGAACCACAGCAAACTGCCGGAAAAAAGCATCCGTTCTTATATACACAATCAGAGAGTATATATGCTCGCTCTTGGATACCTGCACCGGATGGTCCGGGTATACGTTTTACCTATACTGCAAGAGTAAAAGTGCCTGAGGACCTAATGGCCTTGATGAGCGCAGATAATCCACAGCAAAAGAATGATAGTGGTATCTACCGTTTTGAGATGGATATACCCGTTCCTGCATATTTAATGGCATTAGCTGTTGGGGATGTTACTTTCAAAGCGATTGACCACCGTACAGGTATCTATGCAGAGCCCGTGATGATAGATAAAGCACATGATGAGTTTATAGAAGTAGGAGATATGGTCAAGACCGCAGAAGGACTATATGGAGACTATAGATGGGGTAGGTATGATATGATAGTTCTTCCTTCGGGCTTCCCGCTGGGAGGTATGGAAAACCCAAGGTTGACCTTCCTTACACCAACCATAATTTCGGGCGACCGTTCTTTAGTGAACCTAATAGCGCATGAGTTGGCTCATAGCTGGAGTGGCAACTTAGTGACCAATGCTACATGGAATGACTTTTGGCTAAACGAAGGTTTTACCGTTTACTTTGAGCGTAGACTTACGGAGCGTATGACCAGCAAAGACTATGCAGATATGCTATGGGAGCTAGGCTATCAAGACCTTGAAGCTACTGTTGCTGAAATTGGTGCTGATGATAAAGACACTCATTTAAAAATAGACCTTACAGGTCGTGACCCTGACGATGGTCTTACCGATATAGCTTATGAAAAAGGAGCATTATTCTTAAAGCTAATAGAAAATACGGTGGGCAGACCACGTATGGACTCATTCCTTACGTCATATTTTAATCAGCATGCTTTCCAAACAATAACTACAGAACAGTTCATCAACTACTTGAACAAGAACCTGATAAAAGGTGATGAAGAATTAGCTAAAAAGATAAATATAGATGCTTGGGTCTATGGCCCGGGTATACCTGATAATGCACCACGTGCTGATAGAGTTCGCTTTGACCAAGTAGATGCTCAGCGCGATAAGTTCTTATCGGGTACAGCACCAGCGCAGTTAGAGACTGAAGAGTGGACGACACATGATTGGCTACATTTCTTAAGAAAGATGCCAAAACCTCTTACGCAAGAGCAAATGACCTCATTAGATAAGGAGTATGGCTTTACTAAGAGTAATAATAGCGAGATAGCAGACCTATGGTATATAATGGCTATTGCTGCTGACTATGATAAAGCATACCCTGCAATGGAGAACTTCTTATACAATGTAGGTCGTAGAAAGTTCCTTACACCACTATATAGAGAAATGATGGAGACGGGTAAGGAAGATATGGCTAAACGCATCTACAAAAAGTGTAGAGCGAATTATCATCCTTTAGCACAAACTACATTGGATGCTTTAGTGATGAAGTAAGAATTGCTGATATAAAAATATCATAGATAAGCGTTGTGAGTAAAACTCATGACGCTTTTTTTATTATCTATATTCAGGGTTAGGATTATCCATATCTGCATCATCCCATACTTTTCTTTGGTTGCCAAATGCGGGTAGTCCTCCGTCTTTCAGCATACGTGCTAGATGCATAAGGTTCCACACCATAAACGTAGTGTTTCGGTTGGTGAAATCATTTTCAGGACCACCACTACCTTCATCCATATACGATGGACCGGGCCCCGCTTCTCCTATCCACCCTGCATCTGATTGTGGAGGTATAGTATAGCCTAAATGTTGTAAAGAGTATAATATATTCATAGCACAATGCTTTATACCGTCTTCGTTACCCGTTATCAAGCATCCACCTACACGCCCATAATATGCGTATTGTCCTTTATCATTCAGAATACCACTATAGCCATAAAGTCGCTCAATAGCCATTGAGGCAACAGATGACTTTTCGCCCAACCAAATAGGCGTGCCAATTATCAGAATGTTGGCAGCCATTATTTTGTCTTGTATCGCAGGCCATTCATCCGTTTCCCATCCATGCTCTTTCATATCAGGATATACACCAAAAGCTATGTCATGGTCTACAGGACGAATGACCTCCGTCTTAACCTTATTGGCCTCAAATATCTTTTGAGCGTAATCTATCAAGCCCTGTGTGTGCGATTGTTCAGGAGACTTTTTTAGCGTGCAGTTTAAGAAAACCACACTAAGGTCTGAAAAGTCGTAAGGGTTTTCCTCGTTCCATTTTTTCTGTAGGTTATTTAGCGGCTGTGTCATAGCTGATGGTTTTGTGAGTAGTCTATAAATTACAGCAATTCCTTACAAAAGTTCGTAGAACTATGTTATTTGTATGCTGTCTATTGACCATACTATATATAACTACTAACTTTATAACCATGAGAAGGTTCAGAGCGATACAAAAAGCAGTCGCGATATTACTGGTACTAACCCTTGCCGGGTTAGGGTTGGATTATGGTTTGGATAGCGATCCATTTCCCAATATGTACACACTTGTGCCTTTATTGATATTTATAG
>CAZPDA010000198.1:0-5794 GCA_964585115.1 uncultured Flavipsychrobacter sp. | reverse complement strand
GTTAATAATTATTAACCAAAAGTCATAATTGTTTTTAAATATATTTTATGCTATGTGCTTCCTTAATTTAAGTATTACCATTTTTGATGTAGGTGTGTTGCTTTTGTCTGCAACACTTTTTATAGGAACTAATACATTGGTCTCAGGAAAGTAAGTTGCTGTACATCTTTCGGGTATGCTGAACGGAATCACTATGAATTTATGAGCAACTCTTTCTATACCATCATGGTAGTTATATAGGTCTACAATATCTCCTTTTTTCAAACCTTGCTTTGCAACATCTTTCTCATTCATGAAAATGACTCTACGTTCATTGGTAATACCTCTGTACCTATCATTCAGTCCATATATGGTTGTATTGAATTGGTCGTGACTACGTATGGTCATCATCATATATTCATCATCAGCCAACTCTTGAAATGTTACATCGGCTATATTGAAGTGAGCTTTGCCGGATGTTAATACATTGAATTTTTTATCGCGAGCGGTATTGGGTAGATAAAACCCTCCAAGATGACGTACTCTCTTATTATAATCGTTAAAACCCGGTATTACTAACTCTATGTCATTTCTAATAAAGTCGTAGTGCTGTAGGTATAGATCCCAATTTACTTTGCTTTTAGCTCCTAATGTTGCTTTAGCAAGTTCGCAAACGATCACAGGTTCACTAAGTAAACTATTAGATATTGGTTTCAGCCCTCCTTTAGACATCTGAACTACTCCCATAGAGTTTTCACAACTAATAAATTGTAACTCTCCATTCATTTCATCTTTATCACTACGTCCGAGGCAGGGTAGTATCAAAGCTTCTTCTCCATGTACTAAATGGCTACGGTTAAGTTTGGTAGATACATGTACTGTTAGTTTACAGTTACGTAATGCTTTAGCTGTGTATTCTGTATCAGGAGTAGCAGATAAGAAGTTGCCACCCATTGCAAAAAACACCTTTGCCTTACCCTCATACATAGCATGAATACAGTCTACAACGTCATAACCATGTTCTCTAGGAGGCTCAAAACCATATGTGTGCTGTAGCTTGTCTAAAAATGACTTAGCAGGCTTTTCATATATCCCCATGGTGCGGTCGCCTTGCACATTACTGTGTCCACGTACGGGGCATGTGCCTGCACCAGGTTTGCCAATACTGCCTTTTAGTAACAGTAGGTTTACAACTTCTTTAATGGTGTCAACAGCGTTTTTGTGCTGTGTAAGCCCCATAGCCCAGCAAGCTATTATTTTATTCTTTTTCTTGAATACGTCCGCGGTTTCTTTGATCTTATCTATTGATATACCACAAGCTTCTGAAAGTTCTTCAAGATTATACTTTCTGATGTTCTCTATAAAGTCATCATAACCATCTGTGTGTTCCTTAATAAACTCATGGTCGAATATGATACCTGGATTCTTTTCTTCTTCTTCAAGCAATAATGATATGATGGCTTTAAGTAAAGCCATATCACCATTCAGCTTCACCTGAAGGAAAATATCCGTAAGTTTTGCTTTGATACCCAATGCACCTTTAACGGTTTGCGGGTTGCTAAAGCTAATAAGCCCGGTTTCTGGTAGGGGATTGACCGATATAATAGTACAGCCATTCTCTTTAGCTTTTTGCAATGCGGACAGCATACGAGGATGGTTAGTACCAGGATTCTGTCCTAATATTATAATTATTTCAGCTTCGTAAAAATCCTCCAATGTTACAGAGCCTTTACCAATACCTAATGACTCATTCAATGCCACCCCGCTTGACTCATGGCACATATTAGAGCAATCGGGTAGGTTATTAGTACCATATTCTCTGGCAAAGAGCTGATATAAGTATGCTGCTTCATTGCTTGTTCTACCTGAGGTATAAAATACGGCTTCGTCCGGAGTGTTTAGTTCATTGAGTACATTACCTATTTTCTTAAATGCATCAGTCCAACTAATAGGCTGGTAATGAGTAGCTCCTTTAGGTAAGTACATTGGTTCTGCCACACGACCTTTTTTGCCTATTTCATAGTCGTTAAGGTCAGCTAGTTCTACTACAGAGTTTCTAGCAAAGAATTTAGCATCTAGCTTTTTAGTAGTAGCTTCTTCAGCAATTGCCTTTGCTCCATTCTCACAATACTCAGCAATAGGAGAGCGATGACCGTCAGGGTCTGGCCATGCGCAGCCCGGACAATCAAATCCGTCTTTTTGATTGAGCTTATACAATGCCTTCCATCCTCGTGCAAAATCCATCTCACCAAATACATGCTTCACACTAGATATAACAGCGGGGATGCCTGCCGCTACAACTTTTGCCTTACTCAACTCCAATCCTGTAAACTCTTCAGGGTTTTCTGCATTTGGTATGTTTTGCTTCTTCTCACTCATTATTTACCTAATTGTGCTGCTAGTGGGTGTTCGTAGTTATCTGACTGGTCTTCAATTGTTTCATCAAGACACTTAAAGTCTTTTTCTAATAATAGATAAAGCTCTTTACCATTGCCAAGGTCTATCATATTATCAAAGCCTACTACTTGTGTGTCTACCCACTTCTTTTGAATATCTTCAGGTACAAGCATGGTTATCTTCATACCATCAAAGCTAGCTTGTATACTATCTCCATCACTTTTTTGCAGTGCGTATACAAAGCTAGAATTACCAAACTCGGTCTTTTCTTCTACATAGCCTTCGCTACCAAATGTATCTACTTCAGACTTAGTTAGTCTGAACCTCACTGAATTACCACGTATTCTTATTTTCATAACGTAATTCTTTTATCTCCACTATAAATATTGAAACGCTCATTTCTCAAAAATCCTATAAGCGTCATATTGAATTCTTTTGCTAACTCTACTGCTAAGCTAGAGGGCGCACCCACTGCTGCAACTATTTTGATACCAGCCATAGAGGCTTTTTGTATCAACTCAAAACTAGCACGACCACTAAGCAGTAATATATATCTATTTAAAGGTAATAAACCTTTTTCAAGAGCAGTGCCTATTAGTTTGTCCAATGCATTATGCCTACCCACATCTTCTCTTGTGATTACTATGGAGCCATTTGCATCAAACAGGGCAGAGGCATGTATACCACCAGTGTCCTCAAAAACGCTTTGTTGCTTTCTAAGTAGTTCAGGTAGTTGATGAATGAGTGAAATAGGTACTTGTATTTGCTCTTCTTGTATATCTAACCGACAGACCGTTCTAACAGAATCTATGGATGATTTGCCACAAACACCACAGCTTGATGTGGTGTAAAAGTGTCTTTCTAGCTTAGACATATCTAGAGATACATCATCATTTAAGGTAACTAGGACCGTATTGTCCGGAATTAGCATTGTAGACTTTACATCCTCTTTGTGTGATATAATCCCTTCTGTAAACAAAAAACCTACGGCTAACTCCTTATCATTACCTGGAGTGCGCATGGTAATGGATAGATTTTTATTGATGAATTGCCCCTCTTGTTTATAGGCTATGCGTATCTCTAATGGTTCTTCTATAGCTAGAACGTCATCAACAGAACTAATACCGTTATAGTTAATTTTCTTAATATTTACAGACGCTGTTCCTGAACTCATACATTTCAAATTTACGAATTACTTAGCTGTCTTTTCGCCTGTTCGTAGGTCTCTTTTGTATCTACACTTGTTAGGATATTCAGGTCTTTTGGTACGACCTTTTTTACATCTAGTTGCTTTAAAAGCTTTTGAATAGAGTAGTTTTTAATGCTAAACTGTTGCTGTAGGTGGTTATTTATAGTGTAATGATAATCAGATAGTAATGGTTCGTAATATTTTGATTCCGGGTTGTAATATGATGCTACATACTCCGTGTCTTGGGCATCATCTATCAGGCGTGCCAAATGAGCCTTATCAATAAAAGGGTAGTCGCAACCCACCGTTAAAAAGCTACATTGGGAGTGTGCTTCAAAAGCAGAGAGTAGGGCAGCCATAGGTCCTATTTGGGTATACTTATCAGCATCTACAATTTTGTTGTACTTGCTTGGGATAGTAGCTGCCTGATGTTTATTACAAGAGATAAACACTTCATCACATATATTTTCTAGCAACTCATATAAGTAGTATCGCTGAGGCAAACCATGATAGTCTAGCATGCTTTTATCTATGCCCATACGTGTGCTAAGTCCGCCACATACTACCAGTCCATATTGTTTGCTCGTACTACTCAAAGAATGTTCTATTTACCAACATATCGCTATTTAGTCCATATAGGTCAAAAGCCTTAGAAAGAAGACTGTCTCTTATCACTAATAGCAGTTTGCCTTTTGTTTTTTCGTTTTTATAATGACCTATTAGCTCTGACACCATCGGTTCGAAACCTGAATTCTGCTCTATCTCTAGCTTGCCCACCTCATCTACTACAAGCCATTCAGGTCCAAAGTTCATCTCTCGTTTTAGCACCTCTTTGCTCAGTTCAAATACCTCGCCGCTAAACCTAAATTTGCCTACTTGTATCACATGTAAGGCGTCTTCGTTTTCGCTCAGCTCCATATCGTGATATAGCTTGCGATGTATATCATATATCTTTCTTTTGCCTTCAATGTCAGGCATCAGTATGCCGCCAATGCTTTTCTGCCCCTTTACCCAATTGTGCAGCAGGGTAGTCTTGCCTGTACGTATAGGCTGGCTGAATATGTATATATTGCTATTGCTCATTAGTTACGGGCTGCAATGTTAGTATGATTAGTATTTGTAAAAACTTGCTGTATTTTCTCAAGCCTTTACGCTCTTCCGATGCCATTTTATAAGCAGGGCGAACATAAGACCTCAATTCCGGTAATAGTGCCAATAGCGGCTTTAGTTGTTTTTGATATTTGGTATTACCTTTTGATACCCAACGCTGCACCAGCCACTTAATAATAGGGTTGATAATGCCAAAGAAGAGCAGCAGTACAGCAATGGTTCTGACCACTACATATAATGCTTTGTGCTCCCCATCGTTAATGTTGCCAAAAACATATACTGATACGATAAACGATAGTATGGCAAATAGATAAAACAGCTTTTTCCATCTTTTGTTTTTGCGCTTACTATTTGTAGTTGCCGTTTGATTGTCAATATATTGAGATAGTCGCAGCCTGTATCGCTCTGTATTTTGGTCAAGTTTTTTAGGTAATGATGCGCTCCATATGCCGACAATAAAGCCCCATATAGCATATACTGAGGCATACAGACCTATTAGCCAAAAACTAAAAGACATATCAGGAAGGTTATAGTTCTGAATAATGCCATTGAAGAAGCTATCCAATGCTACCCAAATGCTTTTGCCAAAGACCAGCGTCATCATTATGAGCTTTTGTAGTCCACTCTCTAGCATAGTAATGGTACATAGTAATATGGATGCTAAAGTGTAATTCTTAATAGTAGCATACAGCATGGCACCTAGAAGCCCCTGAATGCTCACCGCTACGTAGGCAGGCCAAGGGGAGTGGGGGCTTACTGCTGCTTTTATTAGCAGCACGAGTATGGTGCTCTGTACTATTTGGCGAAAACTATTGTTGCTATAATGTGCTATCAGCCCGACAATAACTACAGCAAAGCCACCTACCAAAAAGCCTGTAAGTGGTATACGCAGTGCGTGCAACCAGCCACCAAGGCCACACTCACACAATCCCCATAGGGCTGTAAGACGCTGAATAGCTAATGTATTAGACTGCTGCTGCACAGATGCTAAAGTACAAACTATAAGCGTTGTTTATAGCAAGTTTTAACGCGCAAGCAAACTGTTGTTTTATTGTTATAATAGAAGTGACTTTTTGACAGTGCTAGTTATTATAGATGATGTTTATAGCAAAAAAGCAC
>CAZPDA010000197.1:0-5812 GCA_964585115.1 uncultured Flavipsychrobacter sp. | reverse complement strand
GCATAGGTATCCACATACCTTCATCTGCCTTTGCCGGTAGCAACATTAACGATGCGATGATCGATAATAACAGTTTTTTCATACTTGAAAAGTTGATTTGAATTTTCTTGAGGCTCAAAAATAACAATTACAAGGCAAGAATGTGAGCCTTTGCCGCTTATGTGCATAAATGCCGACTATTCGGGCATTTTCTCCTTATCAACCTGAACGATACCTGTAGGCTTCTTGATGCGATACCAAGAGAAGTCTTCATTAGCTTCCAGACCTTGCCCATACATGATCTGTGTTGGTGTGTTTATTCTTACATGCTTCTCTGTAAAAATTTTGCGGATGTTCTGATTCCAGACAAGCTCTTCAGTGTGTAGTTCTTCATTTTTCTCATTTACCACTACTACGCTATCTCTTATGATAACGTTGCCTGCCTCTTCATAATATCTACCATAGCGTGCGGTAAGGGTGCTGATCACCTTAAGGCTATCGTCAAAGAACTCTACCTTAAGCCCCTCTTTCATTTCGGTATAGGGTGGTTTGGCGGCTTCTTTTTTGATAAACTCTTTAGCAAAGAGACGCACTTTTGTGATGCCCTCCTCACTATAGATAATGGTCACATCTTCTGCCCTATCTTCATCTACGTGATATTTTGTAACAATATCATCAATGGCTTTCTTATCATTCTTACAAGACGAGAATAAAGCCCCAAATAATAAAGCAGATATCAAGGGAAGTAGCTGTAAATACTTGGCATTAAGCACAGGCTTAATCATATCTACGTTTGATGAACCACTTATCGTTCAGTGAGATACCTAAAGAGAACTTAATGAAATTTTCTTTGAACAACCCATTGGTCTCTGTACCACGACGACCTATTTCTAATGCAGTATGTATTCTATCTGTAGATCTCTTGAAAGGAATACTTGCGCCAATAGTTATAGCATAATAGTTAATGTCTGTATTTCTGAGCGAAATGTAGTCATTACCATAATAACCACCAATACGGTAAGTCATACGCTGTAGCATCTTTCTGCTAGAAAAGTCAGGAGTATATTCACCACCTAATGAGATACGGAATGCATTGTCACTAGTAGAATCAACATTACCAAAGCTTCTGTAGTCTTTTGCATTCATACCTGAATAATCAAGCCCAATGGTCCATTTGTCAGTATTAGCTAACTGTACCCCAGCGCTGTAAGACATAGGAATAGTATATGTACTTGTAACCTCAGGTGAAGCATATGCAGTATCTTCCTCTCCTGAAGACACTCTATATAATATTGCTATCCAATATTCATCTCTAGTTGCTTTCAGGTCTTGATTCATTGCAAAGGTTGCACCTGTGCGTAGCGTAAGCTTGTCATTTAATTTAGCAGTGTGCATGGCTCCTAATGTCCAGTAGATATCGCCGATTCTTGTATAGCTTGAGAATTCAGACTCTAAAACATGAGTAGTAGTAGTAGATTCTAAACTTTCTATGAAGGTTGTTTTGCTAAGTGTACCAAATAAGTAACCAAAGTTAAATCCTACACTAAAGCCTTTATACTCTCCGCCTGCACCAATGAATGCATAGTGTGTAGTACCATTACCTATATAACGAGCTATGCTATTACCAAAGCCATCTCTAGCTCCAGTATCACTTAAGTTATAATATACATGAGAGAATGGTCTTACACCTAAAGTAAAACCTGCATGTTCACTTACAGGGACTCCTATATTAAAATGAGAGAACGTTGCCATACCGGTGCGATAGTCGCTACTCCCTGATATGATATTACGTCTACTGCCAATAGCACCACCTTCATAAGTAGTAAGCTTTAAGCTAGAGTATGATGCAGGGTTGTAAGTATTCACTGCATAAGGGTTACTATATGCAGATGTGATACTACCCATTCCTCTCAACAGCGTATTGGCTCCATTTCTAAACTCCCCGATACCAAAGCGCGAATAAGGAGCATTCTCCTTATTAGAGTTTTGAGCATAGGTGCTATGACTAAGAGATAATAATACTACCGAGGTAATTAAAAGACTAATACGCGTATGGAACATTATGCTTCAAAATTATATTTAGACCCTTCAGCAAAAGATTAGGGTCTGCAAATATCTTACTTTTGAGCCTACCTTCAAAGAGCGGAGCATCCCCACCCGTTAATAGCGCGTTAAAATCAGGGTATTGCGCCGCAAATTCAGTCACCATTCCATCTATTTCTGCGGTAACACCACAGATAGCACCACCTCTTATACCTGTTTCTGTATCGTAGCCAAGTAAAAGCGTTTCGCCTTCCATACTTACTGCAGGCAGACCGTCAGTAAATTCATGCATGGCTTTCAGGCGTAAATTGACACCCGGAGAGATAGTACCACCACGGAATGTGCGTGTATTCTGTATAAAATTGTATGTAATGCAAGTACCTACACTTACAATTAAGTTATTCTTATCAGGATGCATTGAATGAGCCGCTACGGCAAGTGCTATTCTATCCGCACCAAGTGTGCCCGGAGACGAATACGCATTCATTATTGGCAATGGTGTATGCTCATCCAGTTTTACCACTTTTTTCACTTGTTCTTCAAGCATCTTTTCTGTATCTGAAGAGCTACGAGTAACAGAACAAATAATAGCACTATTGGGGTTCATCTCACTTACAACTCTCTCTATCTCACTTGTAGCTTCGTGCTCAGAGAAGTTATAGATATCATCTAGTCTTCCATTCTTAAATACACCCACTTTCACACGTGAGTTGCCCCAATCAATACCAAGGTTTACTGACATTTCTGTTTTTGATTTTTATGATTGTCCTAAAATAGTAAAAACTTGGTGATAACTAAAAATGTAGCGACAAGAATAACCTAGAGGTCAAAATCATCTAGAGACAAGTTGCGGAAGTGACCATTCATTTTTATTCTAGCCTTAACTTGCTCTAACTCCTTGATAACGGGAATAATATCATTCAAATGTCTACGGATGTACTCCAACCTCTGTATCTCTTTGAAAAGGTGTAATAATTCATATTCCTGTTCTCGAGTAAGACCAACAAAATGGGCAATACTGTATGATAATACTTTATTGCTACTATCAGGGAACTTCTCTTCCACATTCAGCAATTCATATAAACGTCTTACTTCATCCAATATAAGTTTAGATAGTTGACTATCCCCTTCATCCATTACATTTTCAGGATGGTTGACTATAGCACCTGAATATAACTTATCCGGCACAGAGCGCACACGCTCTAAGATCCGGAACACACTTACACCACGAGTTCTGATATCCATCTCGCCTGTTTCTGTTTCATTCACGAGCTCTTTAATATCCACTAACGTACCAAACTCTTGCACCTTTTTGTTCAAGACTACAGGGATACCAAAAGGTTTTTGCTGCTCTATACACTCCTTTACCAGTTGTTTATACTTGGGTTCAAAAACATGCAAGTTCAATGGCTCTTCAGGATACACTACAATGTCTAATGGAAAGATCGGTATAAAGTTGGTCATAACAATAACTCGTGTTCTATAATATCTACACTACAATTTAGTCAACTTTATGTTTAATGACATGCCTCATAGGCAGTAAAAAAAAGAAGTATGCAAATATGCCTTTTTGTATTTCCAGCATTGGCTCAACATTCATCAACGCAAATAATATAGCCCATGTACTAAATAAATAGAAGCCTTCTTTACTAAACTGTATAGCTGTTAGTGGCTCAAATACCCATAATATAAACACAAGCATAGCTATAAGACCACATCCAAGAGCGACACATAAAAACTGATTATGAGGCATTTTTCTATCAGGTTGTATTACATAAGGGTGTAAGCGAGTGTACCCTTCATCCATTTTACTCATCATCTCTCCTGCACCTATACCTTTCCATTTGTTATCCTTTATTATATCCCAAGCTATCTCATAAGACAGCACTCTACCTATATCGCTATAGTTACCAGTGTGTTCTCCTTTCTCATACATTTTGGCGCTATATACTACATAGTCTACTTTATTTTTTACCGTTGGCACATACTTATAAGCTAAGAAACCAGCTATACCTATAATGGTTAGTATACCTACCCCCCATAGCAACCCTGTGCTAAACATCTTGTAAAAGGCATAAATAATAACGAATAGATACAATGCCAATAACCCGGTACGCACAGCAAGTATGTGAAGAAATAAAGTCAATAAGACATTAATTATGCCGATCAATACCTTCTGATATTTTGCAAGATGTTCCCATACAAACAAACTCCAAACAATAGAAAGAGCTATGATTAGACTATAACGAATATGATCGTGAGCTAGCGTAGGTAATACCTTGGCGTACCTATACTGCTCCACCATATTTGCAGAGTCAAAATACAGAAACCAGATAGTGTAAAACGTGCTTAAAAATAAGGTCACAGATGTTACTACTGTAAAGAAGCGAATCTGCTTGACATTAAAAGCAGGCAAACAACAGAATACAGCCGGTAATAATAATACCGGGAGCTTTACTTCTACCCTTCGTCCCCAAAAAGCAATATCCTCACTCCATAAGAAAGAAACTATATAGAAAGCTACCCATATAGCTCCTAGTATCCAGAACCTGTTTTTTATCCACAGTTTAGGACTACTTCTAAATATCGTCAAAACACCCAAAGCTATCATAGCTATTGACAATACCGCTCTTGATAAAAAGAACCCTATCAACATTGCTAACATGCAAACAATAGCAATATTGGTTTTGGATAACAGTTTATGATCTAGAAGATTACTTTTGTTAGACAGGTTCGTCATATTTTATATTAAACGCCAATAAAGACATTTTAGTGCAGGACAAGATAAAACAACTTCTCTTACAGATACAATCGGGCGATCATAAAGCTTTGGCAAGAGGTATAACCATTGTAGAAAATGAACTGAATGGCTACGATCAACTATTAAAACAACTCAAATACACCAGTGAAGGGAAAGTAGTAGGTATAACAGGACCTCCTGGTGCGGGGAAGAGCACCTTGGTGAATGCGCTACTAAATTACTGGACCAAGCAAGAAAAGAAAGTAGCTGTAATAGCAGTAGATCCATCTTCTCCTTTTAACTACGGGGCACTTCTTGGTGATAGAATACGCATGAGCGACTTCTATAACAACCCGAACGTTTACATCCGCTCGTTGGCTAGCCGAGGAGCTCTGGGCGGGCTTAACCCGAAGATCATTGAGATAACAGACCTGATAAAAAATGCAGGCTTTGACCATATACTTGTAGAGACTGTAGGTGTAGGGCAAAGTGAAGTAGAAATTGCTGGCCTTGCAGACTGCACCGTGGTAACGCTTGTGCCTGAAGCTGGCGATGAAATACAAACCATAAAGGCAGGCATCATGGAGATAGCAGACATATTTGTGGTTAACAAAGCAGACCGAGCACATGCTGATAATATGTATCGCAGCTTAAAGATACTAGCTCATGAAAAAGCAAGTGAAGAACACGAGACCGCTGTAGTAAAGACAATAGCTACTAAGTATGAAGGCATGCAAGACCTTGTAGATGCCATCGATGATTTTATGGTGCATTATAATAGCCTAACAGAGAAGAAAGTACAACTGCTGACCGACAAGTGCTGGCAGCTGATACAGGCAGACAGAATGAAAAAAGTGCAGAAGAATGAACTAAGAGCAGGCATCGAAGAGGCACTACTATCTGAGGACTTCAACTTATACAGCTTCACTCAGAAAGAAATAGAAAAACTAGACAACAAATAACTAAAAAATAACCTTGTTGATAATCTGCCAATAGAGCGTATATTGTTTGTTATATTTACATTTATATTTGATTATTGACATACTTAAT
>CAZPDA010000196.1:0-5836 GCA_964585115.1 uncultured Flavipsychrobacter sp. | reverse complement strand
GCCTATACCTATATCGTTTAAAATTATTTTGCAGAAAAATAATGCAGGTTTAACTTTGCAAAAGTTTTCATAGTGATAGGGTTTATAGGGGCTGGTCTGTTCACAGGCCGGCTTTTTTATTTATTTTAGAGCATAATTTCAATTTTATGCTCGTATACAGAACATTAGTTTTCCTTTTACTTAGCTTTTTATCACTTAGTGCTATAGCACAACCATTATCTGTATTTGTGAATAGGCAAAACCAGATAATGGTATGGGATAAAGGCATAATCAGGAAAGTTGACTATTTAGAGCCTGTAGAGATGAAAGTAGGTCGTAGTGCGATTCCTTATTTAGATAATTCACGTTCATTTAAGATCTATTATAAGGGCGGTGTGAAAGTTGTAAATGCTGGGTTTACTAATGAATTTGAGGTGTCTGATAATTTGATTGCATTTAGAAATAATAAAGCTTTAAGCGTTTTTGAACAAGGGAAAATCAAGAGGTTGTCAACCTTTTGTGAGAACTACTTTCTTGGTGATAGTATTTTAATGTTTTTTGATGGGGTAAGGAGTGAGTATAAGGCTTATTATAAAGGTTCAGTGTACCCAATAGAAGGTTTTTTAGCAGGAAATCCATTAGAGGTAGTAAAAGTTACTGATAATATTGCTGCATACGACAACTATGCTAACCAGTTCCGAATCTTTTACCATGGCAAGATAATAGAACAAGAAGATTATGCTGTGAATAGCTTTGAAGTTGGCAGGAATACAGTAGCATATATCGATATTAATAGGCTTTTGAAAATATTTCATAAAGGAGATACCTACATAGTTGAGAACTTCGCACCAACATCTTTCCAAGTAGGTGATAACGTTGTAGCCTATGTGTCTAATGATGGATACTTTAAGGTATTCTATGATAATAATATAGAGTCTATTGGCTTCTTCGAGCCACAGTATAGAGTTGCTGACAGGATGGTAGCCTTTGAGGACCAAAGCGGATATTTTAAGGTGTTCTATAAAGGCAAGATATATACATTGGAGAGCTATTATCCTGAGAAGTTTGTTATGCAATATAACTCAATAGCTTATGTAAACCGTATAGGTATGTTGAGGTTATTTACAGAAGGTGAGATATATGATGTGACCAATGCTCCACTCGAAAATTGGTCTTTAACATATGATGTATTAAAATACCAGATCGGTACAAATATGTTTCGTGTATACTATAAAGGAAGAGAGTTTCACTAAAGCAAACGCGTGACCACGCGTAAGTTGTGTGTACGCTGTCGTAGACTCTTGCTGATGATCCCACCTTGATCTATACGGTCTATTACTACGCGACCGCTGGTGTCAGTAGCATGTATTATGTTATGGTTGTCAACTAATATACCTACATGGTTGATGTGTCCCTCGGCATTATCAAAGAATGCGAGGTCGCCAGCATGTGCATGTTGTAAAAAGTCTACAGTATGTCCATGCTCTGCTTGCTGATAGGCATCTCTGGGTAAAGACATGCCGCATAGCTTGAAGCTTATTTGAACCAACCCTGAGCAATCAATCCCCATTATTGAGCGTCCTCCCCATAGATATGGTGTGTTTAGGAAGCATTTAGCTGCATTTATTAGTGCGGACTTTGAGCATTCCAGCTCTTCTGTTCTCTTACGCTTTCCTTTGAACTTAGCATCACATTCTTTAAGGCCAAAAATATCACTACCTGTTGATAACCAAATGTTTCCAACCTCAAGCTCTAGTTTGTCCTTTAAGCCAACAGATAAGAACTTAGGACCTTTGGCATAGTCTTTTTTAGAGATGGTAAATAGCTGTTTTATTTTGCACCAGCCTTCGTAGCCATCATGTTCACATCTCACTTTAGCCCAACTCTCATCATGTATCTCCAATATCTCAGCTCGCTCTCCATATAGAAGCTGGCTAACCATTTCTGCCTTATGTGTGGGCTCAGATCTTAAAGGTGACAAGGAAACATTACAAAAAGAGTAGGCCAAAACCATTAAACGCTAGTTTGTAGAATAAATTAGTGTTAGTATTGTGTAAATAAAGTATGAAGATAGTACTTCTTAAGTGCTGATATTCATTCTAGATACAAAAATCTTTTCTTAATTTAGCTCGCTAAAATCATGTCAACCCCGTATTGAATATTGTGTAATATAGATAGGGCTGATTGAGATGGGAAATTATACAAGTTAAAAGCAAAAAACAATTATGGATATAACAACGATAATTGTTGCCGTCGTTGCGGTGGTAGCAATTTTGATAGGTATATTTTTAGGTAAGTTCATTTTCTCCAAGAATACTCAGAAACAAGTAGAAGACGCAGAAAATCAAGCAAAAAAGATCATTGATGATGCTAAGGATCATGCAGAGACACTAAAAAAGAATAAGATACTAGAAGCAAAAGAGCACTTCTTACAACTAAAAGACAAGAATGATAACGACTTTGCTAAGAGGAAACAGAGAATAGTAGATGAAGAGAACAAAATAAAACAACAGAAACAAAGCATAAACGACAAAGAGTCTACTCTACAAAAGCAAAAGAATGAGTATGACCAGCTAAAGAAAGGCCTAGAAAAGCAGTTGGAAATAGTTGAGCAGAAGCGTAATGAGCTTGATGTTAAACGTCAGGAAGCTGAAAAGCATAGAGAAGAGCACATCAAGAGACTAGAAGTTGTAGCCAACCTTTCTGCTGATGAAGCAAAAGCAGAGCTTATAGAAACGGTTAAAGAAGAAGCCCGCACTAAAGCTATGGCTCACGTGAAAGAGATAATGGAGGAGGCTAAGATGAATGCTACTAAAGAAGCTAAGAAGATAGTAATACAATCTATACAACGTACAGCAGCAGAACAGACCATTGAGAATGCAATTACTGTGTTCAATCTGGAAACAGATGAGATCAAAGGTCAGATCATTGGTCGTGAGGGTAGAAATATACGTGCACTAGAGGCTGCTACAGGAGTTGACCTTATAATTGATGATACTCCGGAGGCAATAGTACTTAGCTGTTTTGATCCATTGCGTAGAGAGATAGCACGTTTATCACTTCAGCGTTTGGTACAAGACGGTAGGATCCACCCTGCAAGAATTGAAGAAGTAGTAGAAAAGACCAAGAAGCAACTCGAAGAGCAAGTGTTGGAGATCGGTGAGCGTACCATCATTGAGCTGGGTATACATGGTTTGCATAAAGACCTTGTGCGTATGATCGGTAAGATGCGTTTCCGTTCTTCTTATGGTCAGAATCTATTAATGCACTCTAAAGAAACCGCTAACCTGTGTGCTATTATGGCTGCAGAGCTTGGTTTAGGCCAAAAAGTAGTGAAGCTTGCAAAACGTGCAGGTCTATTACACGATATTGGTAAGGTGCCGGATGAAGAAACTGAATTAAGCCACGCATTACTTGGTGCTAAGCTTACAGAAAAGTGTGGAGAGCATGCAGCAGTAGTAAATGCAGTAGGTGCTCACCACGATGAGATGGAAATGACCTACATAATTTCTCCTATAGTACAGGCTTGTGATGCAATAAGTGGTGCAAGACCAGGTGCGAGACGTGAGATGATGCAAAGCTACCTTGAGCGTATTAAAGATCTTGAGGCGCTAGCAACTGCATATGATGGTGTAGAAAAAGCATATGCTATACAAGCAGGTAGAGAGCTTAGAGTAATAGTTGAGGCTGATAAAGTGAATGATCAGGATAGTGATCGCTTATCGTTTGAAATAGCTGATAAGATCCAGAATGAGATGCAATATCCTGGACAGATTAAAGTAACAGTGATTAGAGAGTTGAGAGCTGTGAATGTAGCTAGATAGGCTCTAAGAAATAATGTTAATATCCAAAGCGCGCTGAACTGTTCAGCGCGCTTTTTGTTTATGTATATATAAGCTCAGAGTATTCTGCTCTAAACAATAGTGATACTGTAAGAGCATGAACTCAAGTAGCTTTGTAACACATTAATGCAAGTACTATGGAGAAGAAAAAGATAGTGATATTAGGAGCAGGTTTTGCAGGATTACAATTGGCAAGAAGGCTAAAAGGAGCAAATTGTGAAGTGACATTGATAGACCAATATAACTTTCACCAGTTTCAGCCATTATTCTACCAAGTGGCTACTGCAAGGCTAGAACCAAGTTCTATTTCTTTTCCTCTTCGTAAGGTCTTTCAGCGTAGCGAGAATGTATTTGTACGTATTGCAGAGGTGGAAGAGGTACAAACTAATGAGCATAGAGTTCTTACCTCTAATGGTACTTATGATTATGACCATTTAGTAATAGCTACGGGATGTACTTCAAACTTCTTTGGTAACGAGAACTTAGAGCGATATGCTTACCCTATGAAGTCTACTACAGAAGCAATAGCTCTTAGGAACAGAATACTACTGAACTATGAAGAGGCTCTTAACGCAAGTCCTCAAGAGCTAGAGTCTATAATGAATATCGTAATAGTAGGTGGTGGTCCGACGGGTGTAGAGTTAGCAGGTTCTCTTGCAGAGATGAAGAAGAATGTATTGCCAAGAGACTACCCGGACATGGACTTCTCTAAACTAAAGATATGCTTGGTAGAAGGCAGCCCTAATACTTTGGTAAATATGAGCGATGCTTCTAAGCAGAAGTCTCAAGAATATCTGGAACATATGGGGGTCGAGGTTATAGTAAACACCTTTGTGAAAGATTATGATGGAGAGACCGCAGTATTAAGCAGTGGTGATACGATAAAGACTCAAAACTTGATATGGGCGGCTGGCGTGATAGGTAATGTGCCTAATGGTATACCAAAAGAGAAACTAGTAAGAGGGAATAGAATAAAAGTAGACCAGTATAATAGAGTAGAGGGAGAGGAGCATGTATATGCAATGGGAGACATTGCTTATATGGAAAATGAAGAATGGCCTAAAGGACACCCTCAGTTAGCCAATGTCGCTATTAATCAGGCAAAGAACCTTGCTACGAACTTTAAGAAGTTATTAAAAGGTAATGATAAGCTAGCTCCATTTAAGTATAAGAATCCGGGTACAATGGCTACTATTGGTAAACGTAAAGCTGTAGTAGATTTACCTAAGTTTAGCTTTCATGGATTTGTGGCATGGTTGTTTTGGATGTTCTTACACCTCATGCTTATAGTTAGCGTGAAGAATAGGCTATTTATCTTTATAAACTGGGCTATTAGTTATGTTACTAACGATACAACCCTTAGGTTAATATTGCTACCTACAAGAAAGCAAATAGAGCTGAAGCAACATGCTGCTAAGAATGTTAGCTAAGGTGTACTGTATCTATATTAATTGGGTTTGATAAAGTTTGATTGATAGGACACTTCTCTGCTATTTGATAGATACGTTTCTTTTGTTCCAGGTCAAGGTCTCCTATCAATTCTATTTCTTTGTGGAAAACACTGGTGTTAGTACTGACATCTCTTTCGTAGGTCACCTTTACATTTATCTGTTCTAGTGACCACTCTTTTCTATCAGCATACATTCTTACTGTAATGCAAGTACATGCGCCTAGAGAAGCAGCTAGTAATTCACTGGGAGCCATACCTAAGTTAGTACCTCCCTTATCCTCAGGTTCGTCTGATATTATAGCATGGTTACTACCAGAGGTTACTTTTGTGCTGTACTTGTCTCTACCTATTGTAGCGTATGTCTCTTTCATTATAGTGCATTTGTTGTCCTAAATTATGCAAATCAATTCTTAAAAAAGAAGTCCTGTCAGCAAGAGGCTTTAAATATTTAATATATTTAGACCATAATTTAATGGCAGCCTTTCATATTTCCTCAATTAACTATTCTTTTTTATTAATTATGAGTAATCCTAGATATATGAAAAGTAGTGGTAAAACAATACAT
>CAZPDA010000195.1:0-5843 GCA_964585115.1 uncultured Flavipsychrobacter sp. | reverse complement strand
AGACCATTAATGAACACATCAACCTGAATGATGTAGCTAGCGGGCTATACTTATTGAGGTTAGACATCAACGGGCAAAGAGCTAATATTAAATTCAGAGTAGAGTAAATAAGAAAATTTAGCTTTCTTGCAGGCATGAAAGGATTTGCCAGTGACAACTATGCAGGTGTGCTACCTGAGGTAATGCAAGCTATAGCAGCGGCTAATGAAGAGCATATGACATCTTACGGAGCTGACCCTATAAGTGAGCGTACAAGAAAGCTCTTTTGTGAAGTATTTGAGGCTGACGTAGATGTGTACTTTGTATTCAACGGTACGGGGGCAAATGTGCTGAGCCTGAGTAGTGCAACACAATCTTTCAACTCTGTTATTTGCGCAGATACCTCTCATATCTATTGCGATGAATCTTCTGCTCCAGAGACATTCACAGGCTGTCGCTTCTTTCCCATTTCATCGAATAAGGAAGGTAAGCTTACTACTGATGCCCTAGCTCAAAGAATGATACGTAAGGGAGACCTTCACTACGCACAAAGCAAGATATTATCTATCACCCAGTCTACAGAATATGCAACGGTATATACACAAGAGGAGATAAGTGAGCTAGGTAAGTTTGCAAAAGCTAACGACCTATACTTCCATATGGATGGAGCAAGGTTTATAAATGCTGCTGCTGCACTAGGCACCAACTACCGCAGCATAACAAAAGGCGCAGGAGTAGACATACTTTCTTTTGGTGGCACTAAGGCGGGTATGATGTTTGGCGAAGCAGTGGTGGTATTCAATAAAGAACTCAGCAAACACCTAAGCTATAAGCATAAACAAAGTATGCAGCTGGCCTCTAAAAACAGGTTCATTGCTGCACAATTTGAAGCTCTGCTAAGCAATGACATAGGGCTACAATATGCACAGCACGCAAATAAAATGGCACAGCTTCTATACAACTCTATAAAAGACATAAACGGAGTAACCGTAACTAAACCCGTACAAGCCAACGGAGTATTTGCTATACACCCTGAAAGCTGGAACGAGAAGATGTGGGGCAAATACCCTTACTACGTATGGGATGAACATACAAATGAAGTAAGACTTATGTGCTCTTGGGACACTACAGAAGAAGAAGTGAAAAGCTTTGCAACTTATATGAAAGAGCTTTCAACACAATAAAAAAAGGCACAGCAAGAGCTGTGCCTTTTTACATACAATATTTTTTATCGTGCAATAGAAACTGAGGTTGTGATAATAGCATAGTCTCTGACCATTTGCAATTGGTATACACCATTTGGCACCTTACTAACATCTATAGTGTTATCACCCTTAGGTAAGTAAACACTCTTCACCACTTTGCCTAAAGCGTCAATAAGCTTTATATAACCGCCATCATCAAGCCCTCTGATACTAAGTTCATCAGTTGCCGGATTAGGGTATATACTTATTTGCTTGTCGTTATCGATATTCTGTGTGGCTACCGGGAACTTAATTATTCTTGCATCAGACCATGTAGAAGGAACATCCTTATCTGCCGCAGGAGGCCACATATAAAACAGGTTGCTTGTATTGGTAAGCACAAACGCTATGCCCATATTATATTGAGTAACAGCATTAAAGCCTATCTTACTATAAGGTATCTTCATCTCTATAGAGTCAGTATCCGGAGGACCCGGTACTTGGTTTGGGACACCTTCCCACCCCGGTTGTACGGCCTGACAATTGTTGTAAATACCATAGCCACCTTCATTTTCACAGTCTGTTGCCGAAACATGAAACCACCACTGTCCGCTCTGCCAGCTACTACTTCTAACTAATTGAGGGTCAAATAGAACTTCAGGGAATAACGCACTAACAGAATAAGACTCCATTGGTCCGCAAAAAGCAAAATACATGTTCTGCATATCATGTTTAAAGAATGCTGTTACCGTATCAGTAGCAGACAGTCCTATTTTTACAGAATCCGCATGTTGCCATTCAGAAGCATTTACCTGCCCATCGACAGTAACTGTAGACAACTCAAATGGCACACTTATTGATTGCCCATAAGACAATATACTGACACAAAAAGCAGTTAACAGTGTAAAGACTTTTTTCATATTTACTGGTTTTAACTACACAATTTAATAAAGTATGCGCTTTTTACCTTTACCATATTGTCATAATATTGGCACAGGCATTAATCTTAGCCTATTAGTTAATAAAAGCAGTATCAATAATTTTTTTGACCGACCCTGTAACTTTTTATGCTCCAGAACTATTTACTTGAAAGAAACACTCAGACAATTCTTTTTAAGCAACACATTAATAACTATAACTCAAACAACATTCTAATTATGAAAAAGATACTCAACACACTACTTTTCCTATTAACCTTCAGCGTAGTAGCAAACGCACAATTTAACTATGACCTAACTGTACGACAAGAGTCATATCAGCCACTGTCAACAGGAACTGATATTACAGGAGGGAATGTATGGGATGATGAATTCTTTCAAGCCCCGCTTGGCTTTAGTTTTTCTTTAGATGGACAAACAATAACAGATTTTTCTCTACTATCTGCAACAGGTTGTGCTACAGACACTCAAAACAAAGTATCAGTTTTTCTACTTACAGACTTAGACCTACAAGATCGCGGTTATGATAGCAATATAGCTAAGTCTCCTATCCGCTATGTTGTAAGTGGTTCTGCACCTAATAGGATATTTAAGTGTGAAGTAGCTAACGCAGGAATTTATGATGAGGAGATGCTTTATGGTACTCAAAACGATTCTGTAAACCTACAAGTATGGCTATATGAAGGAAGTAATATACTAGAGATACACTATGGCCCAACACAGCTTACTTACCCTGCTGACTACTTTTTGTTTACAGGGTTTCCAGTTATGGGCTTTATAAGAAATGTCGATTTTAATAGCTCAACTAGTAGTTATGATGACTTTTATATGCTACAAGGTAGCGTTAATGCTCCTGTAATAGATAGTGTTGCTGATATATTCAATATATCTGGCGGGTTGAATAGCTACCCTTCAAATGGCACTGTTTTTCGTTTCACTCCAAAACCAGTTAGCATAAACGGCGTAAATGCAGAAGACAACAGCATCACATTAGTCTCTAATATTGGTAGTGATAAAGTAATTGTGAAGAAGAACGATGAGCAAGAAGCTTATTATGCTGTACTAAACATGAACGGTGCGACGATGAATGTTTCAGGAACATTAGCAAGAGGCAATAATGATATTAACATAAGCAGCCTTCCGAATGGGATGTACTTATTACACGTACAAAGTAAAAATAGCAAACAAACCTATCGTATTGTGAAATACTAACGGTAGTATTACTATACTGTTAAAGCTTAGCCATATGGCTAAGCTTTTTTATTACCAGCACCTTTTGTTACCATCATTGAGCATAGATATCAGTAAATTGTAGCTACTCCAAACCAATAAAAATTGCCGTTATGAAAAAACTTGAAAACAAAGTCGCTATTATAACCGGTGCAGCCGCAGGTATGGGCAAGGCAATTGCCCAACTATTTGCCCAAGAAGGTGCTAAGGTCACCGTATCAGACATTAACCTAGAAGGTGCAGAAACTGTAGCTAAAGAGATAGCCGACGATGGTGGTGAAGCCATTGCTGTAAAAACCGACGTATCCTCAGAAGAGGATATACAAGTATTGATAGACGCCACTCTAAAAGCCTATAATACGGTAGACATACTGGTAAACAACGCCGGCATCATGGACAACTTCACCCCAGTAGCCAGTATCACTGACGAACAATGGGACAAGGTGTTTGCCGTAAACACAACGGGACCAATGCGCACCATAAGAAAGGTTATGCCAATATTCTTAGAAAAAGAAAGCGGTGTGATCCTTAATATTTCATCAGTAGGTGGACTTAGAGGCTCACGTGCAGGTGTTGCTTATACTGCATCCAAACATGCCGTAATAGGTCTTACTAAAAATATTGGGTTCCAATATGCACCAAAAGGCATACGCTGTAATGCTATTGCACCAGGTGCTGTTGCAACGGAAATAGGTGCTACTATTACTGCACCAGACCCATATGGTATGGAGCGAGCAATGGTAGGCATGCAGATAAACCCGGGAACAGGACAACCTGTGGACATTGCCAATACAGCATTGTTCTTAGTGTCTGATGATTCCGGATTTATTAACGGAACTGTGCTCACTGCTGATGCAGGGTGGACTGCTTACTAATGTGAATAAATAACCACTTGCCTGTAAGCCCTACTTCCTTTTCTTTGCTAACAAATAACTTCTGCATGAGAAAGATAATTGTAAACCTTGCTGTTAGTTTAGACGGTTTTATAGAAGGACCTAATGGTGAGTATGACTGGTGTATTGTAGAGCCTGAAATGGACTTTCAGTCTTTCTTAAACCAACTTGACACCGTGCTTTTGGGTAGAAAGAGTTTTGAAGTTTTTAACAATGAGATGAATAAAGCTGCTGCTAGTGAAACAGAAGACGCGGTAATGACCTCTATCGCACAAAAACAGAAAGTTGTCTTCTCTCGTAATGAGCAAACAATCAAAGGTGCGGACAAGGTAATTAATGATAATATTACTTCTTATATAAAACAGCTTAAAGAAGCTGAAGGAAAAGATATATGGTTTTTTGGAGGGTCTGACCTATTGACGCAGTTCATAAAAGAAGGATTGATAGACGAATATCAATTGGCACTACACCCTACTGTATTAGGGCAAGGCACACCACTATTCAAAAACATTACCAAAAGAATCAACCTTAAACTTAAGAAAACGGAAAGCTTTCCTTCAGGGCTAGTGATGCTGACCTATGAGCCGTCATAAGTCAGCAGTACCAAACTATTTTTTTTATAAAATCTATGATGGTTGGGCCTCCTGTACAACCACCTATTTCAGGAGCATATATATCTTTAGCGTCACTTGCAATGATCCAATGACCTGTAGCAACATGTTGCATGATTATCCCCACTTCTAATATTTCACCTTTCTTACCAGACAGGTTACTACCGTCATGAACTAGTTTAATGCTATCACCCTTAATATGAACGAAGCAACTAGCACCTAATGACTTACCGCCCCATTCTTCAAAAGCTATTTTATAGGTGTATACCCCATCTCCTGGTTTTTGAGCAGATGCAGATACTGTAGCAAACAGCATTACTATGCAAAAAAGTAGTTTCATGTCATGAAATCATTAGAATAAATGAACATACCCTAACCTAAGCCCCACGGAAATTGGCTTTAACTCATTACCATTCTTAAGCATGTTCTTTGTATTAATAATGGCATTAGGACCAATGTTTATCACGTTTCTCGAGTTCAACTTAATATCAGCCCCCAAAGCAAAATTCAAGTCAACAGTCACGTTTTCAAACACTCCTTTTTTCTGCTCGGTATAAGCATATCCGTCCCTGTTTAGGTATTTGTATTTACCACTAACAAAAACCCCCATTTGTGCACCCGCTTGTCCGCTAATAGCTAACCTGTTAGTAACATCAACTGCATATCTTAATCCTAACGGGATCAGGAAACGTCTGGATTCATAAATATGTAACAGAGAATATGGTTCTTGCACCATGGTCAAGCTCATGATCTCGAAACCTAGACCTGTAGTTATATATAAGTTTTTAGCTACTGACCTGCCATATGTAAAGAAGGTTCTAGTCTGGTTTACATCACCAATGCTCAGATCTAGACTGTCAATATCATACGCGGCGCTGACTATGATATTATTATCAAGGTTTACACCTATCAGGTTCTTTTGCGCATGGAGCTGAAATGAGCAAAAGAATAATACAACAAATAGAATACGAAACTTAATAGAGGCTATAGTCATAAAGTATATTTTAT
>CAZPDA010000194.1:0-5933 GCA_964585115.1 uncultured Flavipsychrobacter sp. | reverse complement strand
AGAATGCCTGTAAACCGCAATGCGCTTATCCGCTACAATACAATAGATAAATGTTTGCAGAACAGACTGCGCAAATGGACACTGGATGACCTTGTTGAGGCATGTTCTGATGCGCTCTACGAATTTGAAGGGATAGATAAAGGTGTAAGCAAGCGAACCGTGCAGATGGATATACAAATGATGCGTAGTGAGAAGCTTGGATACAATGCGCCTATAGTAGTGTTGGATAAGAAGTATTATACCTACGAAGATGACAACTATTCTATTACCAATATACCGCTGACCGATCAAGACCTGAATAAGCTTACAGAAGTGGTTGACATCCTGCGACAGTTCAAGGGATTTACACACTTTAAGGAGTTGACCAGCATGATACAAAAGCTGGAGGATAAGATACACACATCCAAAACGCATGAGCACTCCATAATAGATCTGGAAAAGAATGAAAATTTAAGAGGTCTTGATTTTATTGATCCCATTTACCAAGCCATCCTCAATAAGAAGTGTATAGAGGTAGAGTATCAATCTTTCAAGAACAGGAATAAGAATATAATGCTATTCCACCCCTTCCTGCTAAAGGAGCATAGGAATAGATGGTTTGTACTCGGTAGTAACGATAAGTTCAATGGGAATATGCTTTTGGCATTAGATAGGATACAGTCCTTAAAGACCACAGATAAGCCATTAATGGATTTTGACAGAGGTTACATTGCTAATTTCTTCAACGATGTGATAGGTGTTACGGTGAATGAAGGTAAAGCTCCTCAAGAAGTGATATTGAAAACAACTAAGGAGAATGCACCTTATATAATAACAAAGCCTCTTCACCATAGCCAAAAGGTAATAGGGGAGGATGGCGATGGTGTATTACTATCGTTGCAAGTGCAGCACAACTTTGAGCTGGAGCGAGATATACTGGCCTTTGGTGATAGAATAAAAGTAGTAGCGCCTCCACGTTTGCGCGCGATTATAAAAAAACGAATCGCTAATTCGCTTGACCAGTACAATACTGAGTTGAACCAACAAGCTATTAAGCTATACAATGACAGACTAGATGCAACAGGGTCTATTATCGTTAATGGAGTGTTTACTGCTCACTCGCTTAATATAATGGGTAAGGTACTGCAACAATATAAAAGCAAAAATTTTAATGGAGGTAAAGATGAAGTATTTGCTATACGTAGGCTATTCAAGAAGATACCGGAACTGAAAGAGCTTTGTTTTAGTGCTAACTTCAATAGGATACTTGAGCAATTTGGGAGTGGTTTTTTTCTAACAAAGGCTATCTATTTTGATAAGCCCCCCGCTTCTAATTGGTACGTTACATGGCATCAAGACCTTCCCATAAATGTGACAGAAAAGAAACAGCTAAAAGGGTATAAGGCATGGACACAAAAAGATGATGTGATAAGTGTGATACCTCCGGATGATATATTGCACAACATAGTTACCATACGCATACATCTGGATGATACCAATGCCGACAATGGTGCGCTAAAAGTAGTGAAGGGTTCTCACAAGAAAGTGCATAAGAGTGAGGATATACACCTTATGACAGGAGCGCCAATTACTTGCAATGTAAATAGAGGTGGAGTGCATATAATGAAACCGTTATTACTACACGCTTCATCTAAAACGATAAACCAAAAGCGTAGAAGAGTATTGCATTTAGAATTTAGCAATAAGGGATTGCCTAATGGAATAGGTTGGGCAGAGCGTGAAGATGTGTTTGAGTCATAATATGATTATTTGGATAAAAAAGCACGCAAAGGACATACAAACCTTTGCGTGCGGGTTGCGAACTAATGGGGACGACTTATTTTACCAGATTGTTTCCTTTGGTCTTATCTCCAAATTGCTTTTGGAATCTTCTTGCATCAGCCTGTAGTACTTTTACTAGTTGAGTCATATTTACAGGTCTTCTAATAGAGTTACCATTATATGTAGTGTAGTAATATGGCTCATTATCCATCACTACTTCATATACTGTAGCTTGTACATTTGGTACTTCATATATGGTTACGCCTGCTTGTCCTCCTTTGGTCATGCGCCATACCATATTGAGCTCGTCAGATGTTTTTTTCTCACCTAGACCACCTATGGCAAACTGTTGATCTTTATTTAGTAAGGTAATAACAGTAACTACACTGCCATTGTTTATAAGAGGAACAATAGTAGCTCTGCCAGAGCCTACTATACTTGCAAATGTAGACGTTGTGTCAGCGCTCAAAAGTTTATTCCAGTCTACTTCATTTTTTGATATAGCATTCCCAACTGTAGCACTCTTCAATACATTTTTATCAATGCCGAAGTTTACTTTGTCCATAGCGGCAAGCATATCTCTCTGTCCTGCTTTTGCAGCATCATCTGCTGTGGTAAAAGTGGACTGTGTTTGCTTATCGCCGTTGTTGCTTTGGTCTTTATTATCTGTATCGTTGTTCATTTCAGTGCAGCTCATTACTAATATAGCTAGTAATGCAGGTATGATCGATCTTAAGTATTTCATTGTTGTAAGTTTTCAGGTTAGGACTAAGATTTTTTAATGTTGTACCATGTGTTCCAATGTGTGGCAGTACCAGCAGGGTCAGCATATTGCTCATAAGTGATGATACGCTCTTGACCACTACATGGAGCCCACGGGTCATTCAATACCAAATAGTTAGTGCCATTAAGAGTCAGGTAACCCTTTATCACCAATACATGACCAACTACTCCGGGTGTGCCATAGGCATAGCCCATTGGTTTTTTAGAACAATAGATCTGTTTACGGAGCTTCTCCCAACTTAGAGCTGTCCCACTCTCTTCAAACGTTAGTCCACATTCAGTTAGCATTGGCCAACCTGGTCTATTGCAATCATTATTTTTGGGGCAAGTACTACCATCATTCTGAGGTTGACAGCAGTCGTCTAATTCAAAACGTTGGTTTGCCAAAGAGCATTGCGTTACGGATACCTCAAAGTGTTGTGCTAGCATTTGTGTGGTAGCTGCCCAGCACCAGTTGTTAGTTTCTTGTGGTCTTAGTGTATTAGCTACACTACCTGTAAGTTCGGGTTTGCAACAAGCACTTAGTAGTAATATTAGGCCGGCAAACAGTCCGATCAATTTTAAAGGTTTGTTTTTCATGAGTTTAGTTTTTAAGTAAGTAAAATGATATACAAGACGAATTCGATAATGTAAAGGTGCCACGTAATGAGGCCTATACCATAAGCGTCTCTACTGAAATTGATTACAGATATCTACTGAATAAAATGCGTAGAACTACGTATGGCTTTAAAAAATGATACGGTTACTTTTGTCCTATTAAAACATACATTATGAGGCAACAAACCATTTTCCTAAAAGCAAGAACATCAGCACTAGTAATTACAGTATTGTCATTATTATTATGCACAGCATCATGTACAGAAGTAACCAACCAGGATAATGCAGATAGTACTACTGCACCAATGTCTGCGTTTGGTGACGGTAGTACTGGTGGTTGTGTAAAATGTATAGATAATAAGCCAGCGCCAACGCCGTTCAGCAATACGCTAAATGCTATTGATCATAACATTCCTTTAGAACAGGCAATGATGATGATCCAACAATTCAATGACAATAAAGATGCTGTAGTAAGTGATGGATTTGGTACGCCGGACGTGCTACCAGTATATGAGACGTTCAACCTAAAAGCAATTGATTCTATTATCTGTCAGCCTAATACTATAGGGTTTAGAGTTTATATGGCTATGGATGATCAACAGCAAGTACGTTTTGTGTTAGTAGGTGTTGATGGAGATGGTAAAGACGTAATACAAAGAGTAAACAATGATCCCGCAAACGTGGCTACACTTTCTAGCGAAGTAAGTGTATATGTAGCGGAAGCAGGCCAGCGTTGGCCATAGAACAAAAAATGAAAAGCGAATGAGTAGGACTGAAGCATTTTTACTTAGTCTAAGTATCCTTATCCCATTGATCGCCGGATTGATAAGATACAGGTCTGTGCCTGTATCTTATCACCCGTTCATATACTTGCTGTTCATTGGCTTTGCTAATGAGATGGTGAGTTACTTCTTTTTTTATAATAGCAGTAATGCTGTTCCTACCAATATTTACTTCTTGTGTGAGTTTCTATTATTTACCATACAGTTCCGGCTATGGAAGAGCATTCTAAAGAAAGATGCGGTATATCTCTCTATTTTGGTAGGAATGACTGTACTATGGTTTGTTGAAAATGTAGTTTTAGGTAAGATCGGAACATTTAGCCCCACATTTCAAATAGGCTATTCATTTGTGTTAGTACTTATGGCTGTGAATCAAGTGAACTGGCTGGTTGTAAATGAGAAAGGTAACCTTACTACCAACGCTATATTTATAATAAGTGTAGCTGTAATGATATTCTTTTCTTATAAGGTGTTGACAGAGGTCTTTTACTACTATGCAACTGATGGTAAGCTGCAAAGAAATATTTTCACAATAGAAGTGTATCTTAATGTTGTTTACAACATCTTGTTAGCAATTGCGATATTATGCATGCCTCAGAAGAAAAATTTTACTCGGCAATTATTATAGCTGCTATTGTATTAGGCGTTATAATTTTATTCTTCGTATACAATATGATACGTCATCAGCGAAGGAATGTGCAGCTTTACAAGGCAAAGATAAAAGCTGAGATATCCATTTTGGAAAATGAGCGCAAGAGAATAGCGACAGACCTTCATGATGAGCTAGGCCCACTGCTATCTGCTGTCAGGATACATGTGAATCGGATAGAGTCTCTATCTGAAAATGATAAAGAGATCGTAGCTTATGCTAACAGGCATATAGATGATATTATACAAAAAACTCGCGCTATATCTTACAATCTTTTGCCTAATACACTAGTAAGAAAAGGTGTAGTAAAAGCAGTACAAGAGTATATCAATAAACTGAATGACAGTAACGATATTACTATAAACTTTCAGTACGATAAAGATTTTCGTTTAGCTACAGAACGAGAGGTCAATATATATCGTATTATCCAAGAGGTCATACATAATACCGTAAAACACGCAGATGCTAGTAAGCTAAATATTAACTTTAAGCATCAAGGAGATAGCGTAGTGCTCATTACAGCCGACAATGGTTCTGGCTTTGATATAGAAGATGTAATAAATAAAACTGATGGTATTGGTCTGATGAGCTTGCAGAGTAGAACCGAAGTACTTAACTCAAGGTTCAACTATGAATCTGAAAAAGGTAAAGGAACTACTTATATCTTTGAGATACCGTTGGATAAACAAGCCTAAATAGAGAAAAATGCCTATAAGAGTTGTTATAGCTGATGATCATGAATTGTTCAGAGATGGTCTTAAGATGATGCTAGATGATATTGCAGACGTAGAGCTTTGTGGAGAAGCTATAGATGGAAGAGCATTAATAGAGTTGACCGATGAGTACAAGCCTGATGTTGTCGTGACTGACATAAGAATGCCTGGGCTAGATGGAGTTGAAGCTACGAAGCAGATAAAAAAACAGTTCGGAAACATAGAGGTTATCGCATTATCTATGTTTGATGATGAAGAATTAATAATGGAAATGTTGGAAGCGGGAGCTATAGGGTATTTGCTAAAGAATTCTGACAAGGCAGAGCTATTAGAAGCTATACAGAGTGCATATGATCATGAACCCTATTATTGTAAACATACATCTCGAAAACTGACTAAGCTTATTGCATTAAGTAAGGCTGCTAAACAAAAAAAAGATAAAGAAGCTGAGTTTACAGATAAGGAAAAAGAGATCATCCGCCTTATTTGTCAAGAGTGTACAAATAAAGAAATAGGAAAGAAACTTTTTCTTAGTACAAGAACCATAGAAGGTTATAGAATGAAGATCTTAGAAAAAATGGATGTGAAGAACACAGTAGGTATAGTAATAGAAGCTATGCGCTTAGGTATCTATGAGCCTGACTTACA
>CAZPDA010000193.1:0-6001 GCA_964585115.1 uncultured Flavipsychrobacter sp. | reverse complement strand
AATCAATCATTATATACTTATTTGCTTAATTGATTGGTTAAGACATGTATTATTAAGTATTTTTGTAAAAAATAAATACCATGTTGAAGACAGGAAACACAATAGTGAGTATATATACGGAAATGACGCCGAATCCGGAAACAATGAAGTTTGTTGCTAACAAGCTACTATATCCGGGTAAGAGTTTGGATATTCCTGATGAGGCCAGTGCTGGTCCTTCTCCTTTAGCTAAAGAACTTTTTGCATTCCCATTTATAAAGAGTGTGTTCATTGCCAGCAATTTTGTAACGCTGACCAAAACACAAGAAACACAATGGGATGAAGTGATACCAACAGTACGCGAATTCTTGAAGCAATATCTTGAAGAAGGCAAGGTTGTTATCAACGAAGACCAAGTAGTAGTAAAAGAAGATGCGAATACGATAAAAGCTGATGATAGCGACATCGTAAAGCGTATTAAAGAACTATTGGAGAACTATGTGAAGCCAGCTGTAGAGATGGACGGTGGTGCTATCGGCTTTAAAGGATATGATAATGGTGTGGTAACACTTATGATGCAAGGTTCTTGCTCTGGTTGCCCATCTTCTATGATCACGTTAAAAGCAGGTATAGAAGGTATGATGAAGCGTATGATACCTGAAGTGAAAGAAGTAGTAGCAGAAGCAGAATAAGTTTAATAAGGTTTGATATATGAAAAGCAGTCTTAATTCATAAGGCTGCTTTTTTCATTTTAGACCTCGAGTAGCACTATTTGTGTTATTTTTAAGCATCATAGAGATAGAAATAGAAAGATGAGCAATAATAAAGACAACTATGTGGCTATAATGGCCGGAGGTATCGGAAGTCGTTTTTGGCCTATTAGCAGAACCAGTTACCCTAAGCAATTCATTGATATATTAGGTACGGGCAAGTCGTTGATACAGTGGACCTATCATAGATTCAAGAACATCTGTCCGCCGGAGAATATATACTTCATAACCAACCAAAGCTATATAGAGACACTGAAGGAGCAAATACCTGAAGTGAACGATGCTAATATCATCAGTGAGCCATCGCGTAAGAACACGGCTCCTTGTGCTGCATACTTTGCACACAAAATGATGTCGCTAAACCCTAATGCGAATATTATCATGTCTCCTGCAGACCACCTGATAATGGACGAAAGGGCTTTTGAAAATACAGCTAAAGAAGCACTTGACTTTGTGTCAAAGCATGATGCTTTATTGACATTGGGTATCAAACCTACCCGCCCTGATACCGGCTATGGCTATATACAATATGACGAGGAAGAAGAGCTGGACAAAGTATATAGAGTAAAGACCTTTACAGAAAAACCATCATTAGAGCTTGCACGTACTTTCTTGAAGAGTGGTGATTTCCTTTGGAACTCAGGCATATTTGTTTGGAATGTAAAGACCATCATGAAAGGTTTAGAAAAGTTCTTACCTGAAATGAATGAGGTGTTCCTACAAGCTACCGAAGCATATAATACACCAAGTGAGTTTGATGTCATCAATACCCTATACTCTCAGTGTACCAACATTTCTATAGATTATGGTATCATGGAGAAGGCTAAGAATGTTTATGTCATACCTTCTTACTTTGGTTGGTGCGACCTTGGTACATGGGAGTCTGCCTATGAGAATTCAGAGAAAGATTACTTAGGCAACGCCGTGTATGGCGATAATGTGATGATAGTAGATGCCAGTGAGTGTATGATAAAAACACCTAAGGATAAGCTGATAGTAGTACAAGGACTAGAACAATTCATAGTAGTAGATACGGATGATGTCTTGCTGATATGCGAGCGTAACCGTGAGCAGCAAATAAAAGAATACGTAGCTGAAGTAAAACGTAATAAAGGAGACAAGTTCCTATGATAAATATATCGCAGAAACACTCTGTGACAGGTACTACCATCTTTAGTGTGATGAGTGCCCTTGCTACAGAGCATAATGCTATAAATCTTTCACAAGGATTTCCTGATTTCCCTGTTGATGAGCAATTAGGACAATTGTTGTTTGAAGCTGCCAATAGTGGTTTTAACCAATATGCTCCTATGCCGGGCTTACCCTTGCTGCGTGAGGCGATAGCTAAAGACTTTAAGCAACGTTATAGCTTAGATGTAGACCCGAACGCAGAAATAACGGTAACACCAGGTGCTACCTATGGTATCTATACTGCATTTGCTTCCATACTGGATAAAGGTGATGAGGTAATAGTTTTAGAACCCGCCTATGATAGCTACATCCCTAATATAGAGACTTGCGGAGCAAAGGCTGTGACAGTATCGCTTACCACACCAACCTTCACGGTTGATTGGGATAAGGTAAAAGCTGCTATTACTCCTAAAACAAAAGCAATAATTGTAAACACACCACATAACCCAACAGGCGCTACTTGGGCAAAAGATGATTGGGACAAACTTGCTGATGTGGTGAGGGATACGGATATTATTATTTTATCGGATGAGGTGTATGAGCAATTGATATTTGACGGTAAACGTCATTATACAGTTTTACATCATCCTGAATTAAGAGAACGTAGTTTTGCATTATACTCATTTGGTAAGGTGTTCAACAATACGGGTTGGAAGATAGGCTATGTAATAGCCCCGCCTGCATTGACCAAAGCTTTCCGTAGTATTCATCAGTTCTTAAGTTTCTCTGTGAATACTCCTGCACAATACGCTATAGGTAAATATCTTTCTCTGGAAAACAGACTTAATGTAACGGAGCTGCTAGAGTCTAAGCGCAACTACTTCTTAGCATTGATGAAGGATACTCCGTTCACCATTCATGAACCTGCGGGTGGTAGCTACTTCCAAACAGCATCTTACGAGCGCATTAACGATATGCCGGATATGGAGTTTGCACAATGGCTAACCAAAGAGTACGGTGTGGCAACCATTCCTGTAAGTGCCTTCTATAGCAATAAACAGGATGATAGAATCATCCGTTTCTGCTTTTGCAAAAAGGAAGAGACTTTAGATAAAGCTGTTGCTCAGCTAAAGCGACTGTAAGCAGTTAAGCTATAAGATAGTCATAAGCAAGCTTTAGTATCAATATTAACACCGTTACAATAAAGAAACCACGAACAAAGCTATTCCCTTTTTTGATGGCCATGTGTGCACCTAAGTAATTACCCAACATATTGGCAAGTGCTAAGGGTAATGCTATGCGCCATACTACGCCACCTTTTGCTATAAAGAAGCTAAGTGCAGCAATATTGGTGACCACATTGATGACCTTTGCATTGGCAGATGCATGTAGAAAATCGAACCCGAAAAGTATGATGAATCCAAATACAAGAAAGCTACCTGTTCCAGGCCCTATCAAGCCGTCGTACATGCCGATAATAAGTCCTATGCTAACTGCATACAAGTAGTATTGAGTTTTAGTTAGCTGTTTGTCTGTAGCGGTAACGCCTAGTTGCTTTTTGAAAATAGTATAAAGCAATACAATAGATAACACTACTACTATGATAGGTATGAACTGTTCCTTGGCTATGTAGCTTACTAATATAGCGCCGCAGAATGAGCTGATGAATGCTGAAACTATTACTGGAGCAAGATACTTAAGACTCACATCTGTCTTACGCGTATACTGTATGGCAGATACCGTTGTGCCTAAGAAGTTTGCAGTTTTATTAGTGGCAAGTGTTTGCAATAGACTTAGCTCCGGCATAAGTAGAAACATGGCGGGTAGTTGTATCAAACCACCACCGCCTACTACGGCTTCTACAAAACCTGCCAAGAAGGCAAAAAAGCAAAGTGCTATCAGCATAGCACAAAATAGTTATTAGAAACTAGTAAGTGATAACCTGCTCCTGAATGTCTTCAGGTAATGCTCTGAAATCGTATTGCTGGTCGCGTAGTTGTGCTACAAAACCTGCCTCGTTGATAGCGTCCTGAATACCTTTGTAAGTGAATCTGTGCGGAGCACCTGCAGCACTTACTACATTCTCTTCTATCATGATAGAGCCGAAATCGTTGGCACCTGCATGTAAGCATATTTGAGCGGTCTCTTTACCTACCGTTAGCCAAGATGCCTGTATGTTCTTAACGTTTGGCAGCATGATGCGGCTCATAGCTATCATACGTATGTACTCTTCGGATGTAGTGAGGTTCTTTGTGCCACGGATACGTTTAAGCAAAGTATCTACGTCTTGGAATGTCCAAGGGATGAAGGCGATAAACCCTTTAGCATCTTCAGGCTTCTTAGCTTGTACGTCACGTATCTTCACTAAGTGTTCAAAGCGTTCCAATACTGTTTCCACATGCCCGAACATCATAGTTGCACTCGTAGTTAGTCCTACTTTGTGTGCATCGTGCATGATGTCTAACCACTCTTGTGCACCACACTTACCTTTAGAGATAAGCCTGCGCACTCTGTCGTCAAGTATCTCTGCACCAGGTCCCGGCATACTATCCATGCCTGCTTCTTTAAGTGTCTTTAGTGCTTCATGTGGTGTTACGCCCGATACTTTACAGATATGTGCTATCTCCGGTGGGCCTAGAGCGTGTAGCTTAAGTCGCGGATATAACTTCTTCAATTCTCTGAACAGGTCTGCGTAATAATCGAGCCCTAGCTCAGGGTGGTGACCGCCTTGTAGTAATAACTGCTCGCCACCGTATTTGAATGTTTCTTCTATTTTCTCTTTGTAGGTCTCTATGCTAGTGATGTAAGACTCAGGGTGTCCCGGTATACGGTAGAAATTGCAGAACTTACAGTTGGCGATACACACATTGGTGGTGTTCATATTCCTGTCAATGATCCAGGTCACCTTGCCATGTGGTACTTGTTTCTTTCTTAGCTCATTTGCTATGAACATAAGGTCTGTAAGGGGAGCATTCTCAAAAAGATGGACACCTTCTTCTGCACTCAAAAAATCAAATCTTAACGCACGATCATACAGCTCAGATAATTGCATAAACTTCTACTTGTATATTGGATAACAAAATTAACTTAAAAACTGTTCTTATAGGTATTCTTTTACTTACTATTCCATAAGCATATTGTATACTACTATAGATATGGTGCTTCATATCTTTAAGAGCCTCTTATAAGTTTTGTAGCTGTTTTTTTCCTTAATTTGTTGCAGAATGAGCACAACTATACTGACATTATTTGGTGAAGAGGCCGCCCCCGAACCTAAAAAGGCAAAACCGAAGCATGAACCCAAAGCTGAAAAGCCTAAGAAGGCAGTTGCTAAGAAGAAGGCCGATGCAAAGCCCAAAGCTGAGGAGGTAGGAGATATTACTACCAGTAGCATACTTGACGGGTGGGAAGGCGATAAGCAGTATTATACGATTGGTGAGGTGGCAAAGCTCTTCAAAGTGAGAACCTCTAATATCAGGTTTTGGACGAATGAGTTTGAAATGAAAGTGCGTACTACCAGAAAAGGTGACCGCTTGTATACGCCCGATCAGGTAAGAGAGATAAGGACCATATACCACTTGGTAAAAGAAAAGAAGTTTACCATCAAAGGAGCAAAAGCACAGCTGAATAGTAATAAGCAAGTAAAGATAGATGAAGTGGACCTTAGAGAGTCACTTAAGGGGTTGAAAAGAAAGCTATTAGAGATAAAGAAAAAGATATAAGCGTATTATGAAACAAGTGCTGTTAGCAATGTTGATGCTAGTTAGTATCAACGTTTTCGCACAATATGATCTGGATGTGTCAATAGATAGAGAAACAGGAGACGTAATATATAAAGGGCAGTGTACGTTTGCCGACCTGAATAGTGAGCAAGCCTTTGGATGGCTAAGAACTGGCGTTGGGCACTATAAGCCTGATGAACAGGTTGTTCGTTATCTGACCGATAATTTGCCTGACTATAAAATGGTGGTACTGATGGGTACGTGGTGTGAGGATTCTCAGGAAATGCTACCACAGATATATAAAATATTGAGGTTGACGAACTTCCCAATGCAGAACTACACTATGTATGGGCTTGATATGGAGAAGAAAGGCTATAAGGATGAGCATACTAAGTATAA
>CAZPDA010000192.1:0-6028 GCA_964585115.1 uncultured Flavipsychrobacter sp. | reverse complement strand
CCTATAAATAGATCATCTTTCCCATCTTTATTATAATCATAAAATACAGGATAAGAGCCAGTACCCACATCAATCATATTCTCAATCAAGAAAGTGTCCTTCTGATATGAAAAGTTTGGCACATTAGAAGTACCAATATTTCTATAGTATGATACATTTTTATAATTTTCTGCATCTTCTGCATGTGGTGCAAATAAAAGATCTTTTTTACCGTCTTGGTTTACATCTAAATAATAAGCCGCAGGAAACATTGGCATATACATAGCCTTACCATTTGCAGACCAAATAGTATCTTGAGCAATAGCAGAATCTATTGTTGACCCTGTCTCAATTCTACCATTAGTGAAAAATTGTATGTCAGGAAAAGAAACATTTCCATTAAAGTGATCATAGTCACCATCTCCATCCATATCTATGGCGCATAAGGTATTACCAGCATGTGTAGTCTTATTCATATCTCCATTAGGACTACCTTTACAAGTTGTAAATGTTTGATCACAATTTTGCCCTAATACTTGTTTACGCTCATAGTATTGTAATGTTTTTGCCCAGCATAAGTCTGGCACACATATATTAAAGCTATCTAATGGCAATCCGTCTTCTCTTGCGCAGTTTCTATTAAAAATTATAAAAGCACCATTAACATCATAAGATAGAATATCGATATCATCATCATTATCAATATCAACTATCATAGGCAAGTCGATAGGAGCAACATAAGCATTCAGCTTACCTGATAATTGAGAATAATAATATAGATCTTTGAAAAACTTGAATTTTAGCTCATTGTTTTCATAGTAACCTTTGTATATAGAAACGCCAGGACCTCCTCTATGAAAAATATCAGGAGCACCATCGTAGTTATAATCTACTAGCTGCAGGTAACCAACTAAGTATTCAGGAAAGTTTGATTCATAATAAGGTGCATATTTATACTTATCTCCTCCAAGCCCGATAAATGTTTTTAAGTCATACTGATCTTCAAAAGTTTCAAATACAACTAAGTCTTGTACTCCATCTTTATTCAGATCAGCCATTGAAAATTGAGGTGCATTCATCCCCCCTGTCCATGGCATAGATTTCGCACCATGAGAACCAGTAACAGGGATATCCGGATTAATACGGAAAACATCTCCATCAACTTGAGAATAGGCATTAATAGATAATGCACTAAAAACTGATAGAACAAATAGTTTTAGGTTATGAGCTTTCATAAACATGGATGTTATAAATTATTACTATATAAATATACGACTATTTAGGCTATAAACCTTTACAGTCAACCATTTATATAAGACCAGTAAATATTAAGAAGAGTTGGATTAATATCTGGTTAAAGGCGAGTCTGGTTCTTTCAGAAAATGCTTGAAAACAAGTTTATCGGCCAAAGCAGGAAATAATTTATTGACCAATACTGTTAGTTTACCCTGTGTGGTCATCACAATGGTTCTTTTTCTTTTTTCAACACCGTTAAGTATGATATCAGCACACTGTTCTGAGGACATTAGCTTCTTTTCATCAAGTGGAGATTCCTTTTGAGCATTACCATCTGCTCCTTTTGCTACGTTTCTAATGTTGGAAGACGTAAAACCCGGACATACCCACATAACATGAGCCCCAGTACGTAAAAGTTCAGTTCTTAGTGCCTCTAAAAATCCTTGTAGTGCAAATTTAGATGACGAATACCCGGTTCTCGCAGGTAATCCTCTATAGCCTGCTATTGACGAAACACCTACTACCACACCCTTATTTTCCCTAATAGATATAACGGCATATTTAGTACAGTATACTGCCCCCCAAAAGTTTGTATCCATAAGGTCTCTTAGAACCTTGAGGTCTAGGTCTTCAAACATGGCCCTCATACTTATACCTGCATTGTTCACCAGCACATCTACTCTTCCCCACTTATCTATTGTAGTTTCAATGAACTCCTTGCAGTCCTGCTCTTTTGTCACATCTACCTCGTGCAAATGAATGTATTCATTATCATGATCAAATATTTTCTTCAACTTATTGATACTACGTGCACAAACAGACACCTTAGCTCCTCTTTTTAAAGATTCTTCTGCTATTGCTTTTCCAATCCCTGATGATGCACCTGTTATAACAACGATCTTACCTTTTAAAGAATACATTCTAGTGAGTTAGTTAGCTATATGTAATGAAAGTAAGGCACGAAGAAACAACAATTATAGCAGAAAAGATATGCACATACGTTGATAAGTTGCTCCTCCATAATTGGTCAATATCTCTAATTTCAATATAAAGCAATAAGTAAAACTTATAACGATTAGGCACACAAATTGTGTCTATTGGAATAAGCACAAAGACCAAGCTATAAAGCGACTATCCTTGCAATATGAGCATATTTCATATTTGACAATGACTTAACATAGAGCCCGGGTTATAATTCGTAAATTAGGTAGTAAGACTAACATTAAAACCACAACGCTTTGACAGAAACAATTATTAGCTTGGAGACGGTTAACCCAATTGAGTTTTTTGGCGTTAACAACAGTAAGTTTGATATACTCAAACGAAGATTTCCTTTACTTAAGATATTATCCAGAGGCAGTCAGATAAAAATAGCTGGACGACCTGAAGATGTAGAAAATGCTAAAATGCGTATAGGTCAAGTAGTAAAGTACCTAGAACGTAATGGACATCTTTCAGAAAACTATTTTGCTCAGATACTTGGGGATGAAGATGATACAGACCTAATTGATGATAGTGCAAATAATAGCAATGACAACATATTAGTGTTTGGGCCTAACGGCAAAGTCATTAGGGCTAAGACCCAGAATCAAAAATTGATGGCTGGAGCCTCTGACAAGAATGACATCTTGTTTGCTGTAGGACCGGCAGGTACTGGTAAAACATATACAGCTGTAGCACTAGCAGTAAGAGCACTTAAAAATAAAACAGTACGGAAGATCATCCTTACAAGACCTGCTGTTGAGGCTGGTGAAAGTTTGGGCTTTTTACCGGGTGATCTTAAAGAAAAAATAGACCCGTATTTACGCCCGCTATACGATGCTTTGGATGATATGATACCATCAGACAAGCTGAATTACTATATGGCTAATCGTATAATAGAAATAGCGCCATTAGCCTATATGCGTGGTAGAACACTTGATAATTCATTCATCATACTAGATGAAGCACAAAATGCAACAGACCTGCAGTTAAAGATGTTCCTAACACGTATAGGACCATCTGCAAAGGCCATAATAACAGGTGATATGTCTCAGGTAGACCTTCCAAAAAATCAGATATCTGGCCTATCTAAAGCAACTAGTATACTGAAGAACATTCAAGGTATCGCTCACATTGTACTTGACGAAGCTGATGTAGTTCGTCACCGTCTCGTTAAACAGATCATTAGAGCTTATGACTCTGAACAAGAGCGTGAAGAAAAAAGGGAGAAAGAGAATAAAGAGAAATTCAGAAAATTAAAGAGACCATCTCTTACAGATAATTTAAAAGATAAACAGCAAGAAAAAGAAGCAAACGACACAAAGTAAAAAATGAAGAAGGAGCCTAATAGGCTCCTTCTTTTATATAGTTATCTGTTCTTTTGAATTAGTAGTCAATTTTCTAAATGTTTCTTCAAGAGAGTTACCCTGCTCTTTTAGGGTGGATATACTATCATTAGCAACTATAGTACCCCTGTTAATGATAACAGCTCGGCTACACATAGCTTCAACCTCTTGCATAATGTGTGTAGAAAGCAGCACAGTTTTTTCCTGACCAAAACTTGTGATAAGATCTCTTATCTCAACTATCTGATTAGGATCAAGACCAGAAGTAGGCTCATCTAATATTAACACTTCAGGGTCATGCAACATAGCTTGTGCTAGCCCTACACGCTGTTTATACCCTTTTGATAATGTCCCTATCTTCTTATGTGCCTCAATATTAAGAGCTGTTCTATCTATAATATCTTCGATCTTGGTTCTCTTATTACTGAGCTTATGTATCCCTGCACTGAATTCTAAATATTCGCGCACATACATATCATAATATAGAGGGTTTGCCTCTGGTAGATATCCTACTCTTTTTCTGACCTCCATAGGTTCTTTCAGTATATCATAACCACATACCACAGCTGTGCCTTTGCTTGGTGGTAAGTAGCCGGTGATAATCTTCATTGTAGTAGACTTACCCGCCCCATTTGGACCAAGGAAACCAACTACTTCACCTTTTTTTAATTCAAAAGAAATATCATTAACAGCTTTTTGGCTGCCATATACTTTTGTTAATGAACGTACACTTATTGACATAACAGCAAATCTAAAGATTTTTGATGTGCGCTTTACTTAAAATAAAACAAAAAAATACCGGGTAAAAACCCGGCATATATGGTAAGAGTAATAATAAGTTTCTTATAAAGGTATGTTTGTACCAGGACGAAGAGTACCTCTGAAGTGACTCTTAACTGTAGTATCTCCACTGCTAATAACTCTGTATATTTCAACACGGTCTCCAGCAGTTTTAGTAACTCTAATATATCTACCTGGCTCGTCTATGATTCCAATATTGTTAATGATAGGAAGAATAGTAACATCATTCTGTTGGCTGTAGATAGTCATGCCAATTACATCTGGCCTAGCAGTATCGCCAAGAACTATGTAGGCAGAATCTCTAAAACTAGGCAATCCATCATATTGGAATACCCCGTCATAAAAACCTAAAAACTTGTAGGAAACTGGCGTTTCGCACTCAGTTCCTTCATAGCCGTCGATACAACGACAAAATCCTTCTGCACAAGTACCACCATTTCTACATTTCAACTCTAAACAGCTATCTTGTTCACAAGAGGTATATAGTACGGTTGATGCAATTCCAAAAAATGCGAAAATTGTGATTAACGAGTGTCTCCAAAACTTCATGTGTAAGTCTTATGTTATTTATGCCAAAATACGAAAATTATTGACTATATAAAGGCTTTGTAATTATTTTTCTTCGTCAAAAGAGTTCCACCCTTGTGCTATAAGTTTGTGTCTTTTGTCAGACTTAGAATGCAAATACGCACCTTCACTAGCCTCTGTTACATAGCCAATTACGCTTATCTGCTCGCTTAATACTATTTTATCATACTCTTCTTGCTTCACTGTAAACAATAACTCATAATCCTCTCCTCCACTCAAAGCGCAAAGTGTAGGATCTAGATTGAATTCAAAAGCTACCTCACGGGTCTCTTCGTGGAATGGTATCTTATCTTCATGTATCAAGCATCCTGAGTTATTCTGCTTGCACATATGCAGTAGTTCAGAGCTAAGACCATCACTAACATCTATCATAGATGTAGGTACTATTTCTTTTTCTGCAAGCCATTCAACTATGTCTACCCTTGCCTCCGGTTTTAAAATTCGCCCCACTGTATAAGCCTTATCTTGCAGGTCAGGTTGTACACCTTCAGTCTCTAAGAATACTTTCTTTTCTCTTTCTAGCAACTGCAACCCAATATATGCACCGCCGAGGTCTCCTGATACACAAATAAGTTCACCCTTTTGTGCACCTGAACGTTTTACATATTTATCCGGTGCTACTTCACCAATAGCTGTTACGCTTATCACTAGTCCTTTTGGAGAGCTGGTAGTATCACCACCTATTAGGTCTACATTATATTTTTTACATGCTACGTACACTCCTTCATAAAACTCTTCCAACGCTTCTACAGAAAACCGATTAGACAAAGCAATACTCATTGTAACGTGAGTAGGTATAGCATTCATAGCACAGATATCAGACAAGTTTACAACCACAGACTTATAACCTAAGTGCTTAAGAGGTGTATACATTAGGTCAAAATGCACACCTTCTATTAGCATATCTGTAGAAATAACAGACTGTCTACCAAACTGATCGATAACAGCAGCATCATCACCAATACTAAGTAATGTCCCTGCTTGTCGGGTCTCGTTATTCTTAGTTAGATGTTCTATTAAGCCAAACTCACCCAACGTTCCTATTTCTGTACGTTGTTGATCTTCCATAACTATATATTATTCTTGAAATTAAATAC
>CAZPDA010000191.1:0-6047 GCA_964585115.1 uncultured Flavipsychrobacter sp. | reverse complement strand
CTGTATGCTTGGTAGCTTTGGCATAGCTATTGGTATATTTTTTATAAAATACTCTATATGAAAAAGCTGTTTACTATAATAATACTGTTATTGGTTACTGTTACAACTTTCGCACGCGAGCGTAGCGCATTGAATATTCGCTTTACAGACGGTAGAGAGATATTAGTAACCATAGATGGAAGAAGGTATCAGCGTCATGCTGCGTCTTTAACCTTTGGGAACCTGCCCTCAGGTTGGCACGACCTGCGTGTGTATGAGTATATACAGTATACAAATGGTGGTGGTAGGGCAAAGCTATTATATGTGGGTTCTGTAAGGGTAAAGCCGGGTAAAATAGCCTATTGTGTAGTAGACCCCTATGCAAAGCGTATGCGTGTAAGGGTAGAGGACAAAGACCATGCTTATGTAGACTATGGAGATAATAATGGTACTGATGATGGCAGCACTCAAGATGACTTTGATAATAGCGGGGTGAAAAGAAAAGACCTGCAAGACCTTAAATCGCTTGTAGCTGACAGAATAACGGACACGGATAAGCTAAAGCTAATGAAGTCTGTATTGGCTAATAAACACTATGGTACGCAAGATGTACGCGCTATGATGGAGTGGCTAAACTTTGAGGCAAGTAGGTTAGACTTTGCTAAATGGTCTTACGATAGAGTAACCGATGTGCACGACTATTGGAAAGTAGAAGGTGACTTTACATACAACAGTAGTAAGGATGAATTCAACAAATACATAAAAAAGAAGGATGCAGAGAATCGCTAAACGGTCTCTGCCTCTTTAGCTTTTGTGCGTAGCGGGTAAATTCGGTTAAATACTTTTCCTGTTATTATTCCGCAGAGCGTGCCTAGTATACCGCCTACCAATACGTCACCGGGGTAGTGCACGCCCACATACACCTGTGCATATGCTACAGCTATGGCCCATGGTATTACTGCAAACCACACCCATTTAAAGTGTTGCTTAAGTGTAATGCCCATAAATACCGCCAGCCCAAAGTGGTTAGCAGCGTGCGAAGACGGAAAGCTGTATCCACTGCCGCAGTGTACAATATTGTGTACTATTTGGGCAAAGTGATAGTTGTTACACGGTCTCACTCGCTGAAAGTAGGGCTTCATAATACTAGCACTGATATAGTCAGCTAAGGCAAAGGTCAATAAGAAGAATACCAACCACATCACACCCTGCTTTCTATAGTTGGTGGGCATGAATATGAGAAGAAAGAGGTATAGAGGTGCCCATGTCCACTTATTACGGATGAAGGGGATAATAGCATCAAGAAATGGGGTATGCCACATAGCATTTAGCCTGAGCCATATCAGGTAGTCCCATTCTATCAGTTTGTCTATTATCTCTACAGCCATATTATTTTTTGAAGACCATTATCAGTCTTGGAGAGGTGGACGGGTCATAACTATTAAGTTGATAATCTCCGAAAGTACCTACTAAGGACAATTTAGCTTTTTGGAACAGTGCTACAAAGTCTGATAAAGAGAATGCCGCTACTGTTTCTGTGTAAGACTTAGGGTTATTATCCGCATCCAAAAAGTTGATATGCTTCAATATCTTACCATTCTTCACCTCTTTCTTAATGTCGAACGTATAGCTACCACGCTCTATTGTCTGCTCGCATACCAAATTGTTCAGCACTACATCCTTATTCAGGTAGTCTACCACTAATATGCCGTCTTTTTTCAAGCTCTTAGCAAAAGACTTAGCTGCCATTAGGTTATCGCGGTCGTTAGTAAAGTAGCCAAAGCTGGTAAAGAAGTTGAAAGCGTAGTCAAAATAGTTGATGTAAAATGGCATACGCATGTCATGCTCATAGAAGTGTATGTGCTCATTCTCACGAGCTTTTGCCTTTTCTATGCTTTCATGAGCTATGTCTATACCTGTTACGTCATAGCCATGCTCTGCAAGTTGCTCTGCATGTCTGCCATCACCGCAGGCTATGTCTAGCATTCTACTACCTTCTACAGGCTCCAAATACTTTAGTAGATTCTCTACAAACTCTTGAGCTTCAAACTCATCTCTGTGTTGGTAGAGTATCTTGTAGTACGGAGAGCCAAACCATTCTTTTACCCAGTCTTGTTGCATGTCTAGTATTAATGAACGGCAAAAATACGTAGCTAAGGCGGAAACCATAATTTAAGTTGACATTATTACGTACTAATTTTTGCAAGAGAGGCGGTAGATAGTGTGTACTAATACAGCATTTTGCCACTTGTGAGTAGTTAGGGTATAGTGCCTCTGCCTGAAAACGCTATATTTGCAGCCAATTATAGAAAAGTATGAAGACTAATATCCGTCGTTTTTTAGTATTGTATCGTTTGCCAATAGCCGCAGTTTTGATATTGTTAGGTTTTTATCTTGGGTTTGAGGTGACTTGGTGGATAGCTTGGCTACCGTTCTTATTAGCTGTTATCATGGTGTTGGCACATTTCCTTATCGGGCCAATGACATTGATACAGGGATATATAGAGAGCGGTGATGTAGAAGGCGCACAGGCATTGCTAAAGAGAGTGAAGAACCCTAAATGGCTATATAAGCCGGTACGCTCTTCTTACTATATGCTTAAGGCAAACTTCTCTACTATGTCTGACGATTATGATAGTGCAGAAGCTGACCTGAAAAGTAGCCTTGAGGCTGGTATGAGTGAGAAGGACCAAGAAGGTGTTGCATACTTACAGCTTGGTGCTATTGCATTCAAAAAAGGGAATACTAAAGAAGCCTATGAGAATCTACGTAAGGCTGTAAAGCTAGGGCTACCTGATAAAGACACTGAAGCTACAGCATACTTACAGCTATCTGGTATCTGTATGCAGCGTAGAGATTTCCGTAGTTCTAAATTATACTTCAACAAGGCTAAGTCTTGCAAGTCTAAGAATCCTGAGATAGTAGCTCAGATAAAAGAGATGACACAATATATCTCTCGTATACCGGGCTAGGTATGGGTTGTAAGGATACTTCTCCTTACAAGGTTGCCCATAGACTCGGCAAGTAAGAAATCCTCATTATCATAATATTCGGCCAGCTCTTCTTTGAGCTGGTCTACTTTTTCGGGCAAAGAAACAAAGTCGCGCTCCATTACAGACAGTATTGCATTTAGCCTGATATGCGCAGATTTACTCCTTCTTGCAATAAGTGTTCGTTCTTCCTTCTGGTATTGTTCTATGTTATCCATGGTCAGGTATTCCTGAACCAGCTTTACTAATGGATAGTTCTCTTTAAAGAATTGAGGACGGTATATATTGATATGCCCTTCATAGCATTGTTGGTCAAAGTCTATGGCTCTAATACGGAACTGAACCTCTTCAAAGTCGGGCGTTAGGTCAAACACATAGTTGTAAGAGCGCATATCGCCCAGTAGCTGTACAAAGCACCTTTCATTGAACTTTACCAGCTCCTTTGCTATTCTCACTTTATTGTATTCCGGTGTGTTGACGAACTTCTCAATAAATATATCGCCGGGTATACCTGCTATGTGCTCTTCTAATAAGGTCTTGTCATCTACAAAGTAGTTGATACGTTGTGGCGATAATATATGTTCCAGCTCCAGTCCGTATATACGGGAGGCGTCAGCTTTTTTTATGTAGAAGTAGTCATAGTTATCATTCAGGTTGTTGACTATCTTGATGCGGAAGGGGTTTGAATTGCCGAAGGTGCAGAAGTCAATACTTTTAATGTGTAGGTGCTTATGCACTCTGCTATCACCCTCTGTCTTCAAGATGCTGTACATCTGCTTTAGCCCCTCATGTATATGGTTCACTTCGCTGGATGGGTAAGTAGCTGCTACCCATAGTGTATCATTTCCGTATTTATCATACACTGGTATCCCATCCTGAAAACGTGTTAGATCTTCATATTGTACAGGCAAGTCTATCTCTCGTGAATGTACCGTTAGGTAAGCCCTTAAACCCGGACATACCGGGATAGTCATTTTCTTCTTAGAGATGTTTACCTGTTTCCTTTGTATTCCACTACCTTTTCCTTCCATTGTCTTTTTTCTATTCAGCTTCTTTATAACCTATCTTATGACCGATTGTTGCAAAGAATAATATATACAGATAGCAAGGTATCATTACTAAAAATGGTAACTGTAATGGAAGCTCTTCGGCTACTACTATATCCTTAAAGTTACCGTATATATATGGTATGATAGCACCACCCGCAATACCCATAATAAGTAGTGCAGAGCCTGTTTTTGTATGACTTCCAAGCCCTTTTATAGACATCGGCCATATAGCAGGCCACATAATGGCATGTGTGAAGCCTAGTAATGACAATAGCAATATCGATGTTTTTCCAGAAGTAAGGAGTACTCCACTTACTAGTATAAGACTGGCTACTAGGCATATACGTAACAGCTTCTCTTGCGATAAATACTTTGGTGTTAATAATACTCCCATAAAGTAACCTCCTACCATAAAGAACAAGGTAAGTGAGGTCAGGTATTTAGCATATTCAGTAGGTACGCCTATATCTGTACCATAGCTGATGATATAATCGCCAGCCAGCACTTCTACACCTACATAGGTGAAAATAGCCAGTGCTCCTAGGAATAGATAAGTGTAGCTTGATAAAGGTCTAGTTGCTTTTGTTGCTTCATTATTGTCTTCCTCATCTTTTATATTGGGCAATGGGGACATCCTGATAAATATGGCGACGACTATCAATACTATAGTGAGTATTATATAAGGGTTGATGATCCGTTCTGCCAGCATTTGTAAGATCTCTTCCTTTCTTGCAGTTGTAATATCCCCTTTAAGCTCGTCATTAAGGCTATCCATATTCTTTAGTAGTACAGAGCCTAACACTATAGGAATAAAGAAGCCTGCAGCTTTATTGCATATGCCCATTATGCTGATGCGCTTAGCGGCACTTTCTATAGGTCCTATAATGGTGACGTATGGGTTTGATGCTGCTTGTAGTATAGTAAGCCCTAAGCCTTGAACAAATAGTCCTATCAAAAAGTAAGAATAGTTCCGCTGCATAGCAGCAGGTATAAATACCAAACAGCCTATAGCCATCACTATTAAACCTAACCCCATACCATTTTTGAATCCTGTTTTTTTAAGGATGAATGAAGAGGGTATAGCCATTACAAAATAAGATATAAAGAAGGCAAAGGTCACCAGTGATGCCTGACTATTAGTAAGCTCGCAAGTGGTTTGTAAGAATGGTATCAAGGTGCCGTTAAGCCATGTAATGAAACCGAAGAGAAAGAATAAGACACCTATTAGAAAGATAGAAATGCCGTAAGAACTCTTATTGTTATCGCTCATGTATCTCGTTTCTATTGTGAGAAAGTCTAAAATACATTAATTGCCTTAATAGTTTATTAGCACCAACATTGTATTTTCCTATGTATCTTGTTGTAAGATGAAACAAGAATTTGCCATAGGTATAGATATTGGTGGTACTAATACTTCGTTCGGTATTGTAGACAGGCGTGGTCAGATATTGGGCAGAGGCAATATGCCTACTAATGAGTATAAGACCGTGTCGGGATATATCAAGGCCATCGGCTCTATGCTACAGCCTTATATAGACAAAATCGGCCGTGGTAATATTATAGGTGCAGGAGTGGGTGCTCCTAATGGTAATTTCTATACTGGTGAAATAGCACATGCAGCTAACCTACCATGGAAAGGTGTAATACCTCTAGCCAAGCTACTGACTGAGGAACTCAATATGAAAACCACAATTACCAATGATGCTAATGCTGCTGCAATGGGGGAGATGATGTATGGTGTAGCTAAGGGCATGAAGGACTTCATATTCGTCACTTTAGGTACTGGTGTTGGGAGTGGCTTTGTAGCTAATGGACAATTGATATATGGTCATGATGGTTTTGCAGGGGAACTGGGGCATGTGATAGCCGTAAGGAATGGACGAGACTGTGGTTGCGGTAGAAAGGGGTGTATGGAGCGTTATTGTTCTGCCACGGGTATTGTGCATACTGCCGAGCTATGGTTGAAGGAGAAAAGCGACTATTCATTGCTGAGAAATATAGAGCCGCTCACGGCAAAGGATATTTATAA
>CAZPDA010000190.1:0-6049 GCA_964585115.1 uncultured Flavipsychrobacter sp. | reverse complement strand
ACCCAAGGGCTGCTCTTGAAAACAACTAAAAACACTACATGACCGACAACCATTCTGCCACATTAAAACTAGGGCAAGCCTTATGTACGTTGGGGAAATTATTATGCCCCAATATCACCGCTTCGCGGTATCTGGCTTTCAGGCTTAACAGTAACTTCAACATAGATATTTCTTGCTCCTTGCTGCGTGTATCCATCGGGCGACCATCTTCATCCACACCACCGACGTAAGACAGATGGATGCTATTACGATTATAGCCCTTTACACCGTTAGCAATTTTATCTTCGGATAATAACGACGTTACCTCACCCTTGTAGTTGATGATGTAATGATAGCCGGGATTCTTCCACCCCAACAGGTTATGCCAATAGTTCTTTATGCTTTCCAGCTTGATGTCTGATGCAGTTGCCGTGCAATGCACCACTATGTATTTGATAGGTCTCATAGTTTAGGGTAGTTTGATGTTCCATATTCTCAGTATCCATCTAATGATGGTATATACACCAAGGATAATGGCAACACGTAATAAAATGTGGTTTTGGTCTTTTGTTTTGATGTGTGTCTCTTTTAGTTCTGCAAGCTCTTGTTCCAACACGTCTACTTTTGCACGGTTAACTACTTGTTTTTCTTTGTATACTAAAAGTGTATCTGTCTGGACAATGGTAGTCGGGCAAGGAACTTTTATACATTTAATGATAGTATTGTTTGTAGCATTAATAACACTATCGCAATCAGCCTCTACATACACTATCTCTTCATAGGGTTCACCTTGCTTGTAAACGATGCTATCTTTTATCCGCTCAATAGGTGGATAATTACTGCTGCATACTCTTGCCAATACAATAGGATGATGAGCCTGTACTTTTGTTAGTTGTTTGGCTGCACGCTTCTCGGTATAGCATCCCAACAACATCATAGAAAAAGAAAGTGTGATAGCGGTATAGGTTATGATATTTTTCATGGTTTATTTATTGATGGTGTTCTCCAATCTTTCCAGTCGGGCATTCAGTAACTGTATCTCTAGCTTCTGTATAGCGAGGTCTGTTTTAAAGCCATAGTAAACGCTCAACACTGTAGATACACTCACGGCTGTACATACGACCAATGCCCATATCAAACGGAGATTGATACCTTTTAGCTGTTTATCAATTAGAGATATTTCCTGTTGTGTCATGGTTAGTTTCTTGTTCTTGGCCAATGAATATTACTGCAAGTGCCAGCAGTATTTGAGAAAGATTCAGTCCATACTCCAGCCAAGCCATAACGAGTTGCTTTGTCGTATCAGACACTCCCGGCAAGCAATCTATCAGATAGTGCTTTGCCGCTAATAGAAGAGCTATTACTGAAGTAGTATTGATGACCCACTTAGGAGCATGGTTATTTACTTGGCTTAACCCAAATTTGAGTTTTGTTTTCATGGTAGTAATTGTTGAAAGGGTTAAAATGATAAAAGCTGACTACGCTTCCAGCCAGTGCTTGTTTTTATGTAAATAAATCCATCATCCCAAGACACATCACCAACATTACCGTTAGTGTCTCCTGTGCCTGTTGGTGTGTAAGATGTTCTCAAGCGAAGCTGGTTGTACCCTGCAGCCCCTGTGATATCAACTTTTGCTGTATTAGAAGTAGAGCCAAAAGATGTATTACCATTGAAGTAGTTCTTAACAGCAGAGCTGGTCTGGTAAATACCCCAGCCATTGGTATTAGCTAATTCTACACCCCTCTGTTCTACATTTCCAGTTACCGAAGGATCGTATAATATTCCTCTATATAAATTAGCCCCCAAGACATCGGCATAATTAACTATATTATTAATATGAAGGCTATTAAAAGTAATATCCTCAGAAGCTACAACAGGCTTAACATCTCTATTTATAATCACACCAGATCTTTCTATTGAAGTAAATGGGTAGTTAAAATCAGGTGATACTCCTGACATACCTAAGAATATTGCACCGTTAACTCCATTTGTGGACTGAAGTAACAAGTTTTCATTACCTTCAATCTTTAAATAGGGTTGCGATGAAGCGTACCTATTAACTATTGAATTCACTACCAACAATCCATTTATTTGTGCTTTAGCTCCGTAAACCAAGTCTTCATTTTCTATACCAACTAACAACTCTCCTAAACCTGTCATTGTTAAAAACGGTTCATTGCTAGCCCCAACTACTCTAAATGGAGTATATACAGATGAGTTATAAACATTCTTGATTCTCACCATGTCAGTACCTACAGGTTGGTCTTCATTTTCATCAGCACTAAATGAAATCCCATAAGACTTTGTCTTAATTCTATGTTTTCCTATTTCTAACTTATGAGTATAGGCATTGTCATTATTTGTAGATGTTTTTAAAAATGTACTACTATTACCCCTATATAAACGCAACACGCCATCATCTGCTTGACCATTAATATTTAATGCATAATTATCTGTAATAGTATCTCCACCAACACTAATATTACCATTAGCAAACACGCGCATTACGGTATTATTATTTGTTATAACATCAACATTGGTATTGTCTTTAGAACCAACTGTTACCGTCTTACCATAGGCGTTACCTCCTTGAACTAAAAAGTTATTCTTCAGAAAGGTCGTATCCTTATAGGTCATATAGCGTATGCGTTTTGTACCATCAAAATGATACAGCACACTATCCTGCAAATCATATACAAATAGTGCTCTTTGAATTGTATTAATACTGTCCAATAATACTTTGGGAAACCTTATTCCTCTATCTGTAGTATCAGGACCAATATCTATCCAAGAAGAGCTATCTGCAAAGCTTCTGTTATCCTTGCCAATAGCAAGTGAACCACTGATGTAATATCGTTTCATTAGTTTTCCGGTCTGTGCAGAAATGCTAGTGGCTAACAGTAGCACAGACAATAGGGTCAATAGTGTTTTCATGTTTCTGTTATTTAAAATAAAGTATTGTTACTTTTTGTCCTTCAATCAATGGTTGATTCCAGGTTATGATTCCAGTGATGTTATCAAATAGATATTCTTCTTCGTCTGTACCAGATTGTACAATTGCTCCCTCTACAAACACTACTGCTTGCTTTGCTCCGACAAGGTCTACATAGCTAACCATATCCTGTCCATCGATAGCAACAAACTGCTTATTGCCTGTATTTAAAGGTCCTTCTGGCATAGTATAGCTATACATTACATCAGGTAGTATGGATGTTGTTTTTATTGAGTAGTTAGTTTTGTTAAGGATGCTGTTATCAGGCTTGTATAGTTTAAAGACATAGGTATAGTCTTCATTTAGCCTTACAGGCACAACTATTGTCTTACCTACTTCGGCAGTGAATTGCACATATTGATATGCACCGTTGAATGTCGTCATAAAAGCCCACGTACCCGTTTCATCTGCTGTAATGGGTATCACTACAGCTTCTTTACATACAGGTACTGAACCCAGACTAATTATATTGCTCATGGTATTCGTCATTACAAGGGTTTATAATACAGTTTGTAGGGATGAACACTTTAGATACATTCAACTGAACACGTATAATGATTTCGTCTTTTAGCCTTTGTAAGCTTGCATTGATATCTTCTGCTTTCATCTTGGCTAATTCCGATGTCAGTACTTGCTCTCTATTCCAGCTAGCTGCCGTGGGTTGAATATTCAACCCTTGATACATCATAGCAGTATTGCGCAGGTTCTCTATCAATTGATATGCATCTGCATTGTTAACTACGGCCACAATATGCACCACTTGTGTATCTAAAAAGGTTAAGCGTTGTGTACCATTATCAGTTAAGCGTTCAGGATCTTTGGCTTCATACTTTTGTTGTGCTTCGCTACGTAGGTAGAAGTAGTTGGCTGATGTATCAGCAGGCATTAGTCTAATGACATCCTTACCATCTCTTACGTATATCGCATTGTTCACATCATCCTTATAAGCCAAGGCATAACCGTTGACGAAGTACTTATTCTGCTCCAGTATAAAATCTCTTAGCTGTTCAAAATCTTCCCGCAACATGGTGTTAGTTTTTCTTATTGGTAAATTGTTTTTTCTTGAGTCGCGTCCGTTTGCTTTGGGTGTTCTTCGCTGTTTGCTTTACAGTCTGCGTTTCAGGTCTGGGTGTCTCGCTCAACTCTTTTAGTTGCGCTAGGTATTCTTCCAAGTTCATTCCTGAAAAAGTTTATTGATGAAATACAGCGAGAGATTTGTCCCTATACTTACATAAGCCAAGTACCACATAATGTTGAACAATACTATTGGCAGCCAACCATCTACGGGTGTAGTAACCCAGTAGCCTATTATTTGATTCATGAATAGTGCATAGCACCAAAAGCTGATGAAGGTTATCAAGTGGCTGAAGCATAGTTCACATAGACCTCCTGCCTTCGCCAAGAATTGATGACCTGCCAAGTCCCACTTTTGCAATTTATTTTGCCAACCAAGTAAGCTATCCAACCATTGCCCCGACTGAATACTGATGTACAATATCTTCGACAGACTAGCATTTGCTATAAGAGCTACAATGCTGAATAATAAAAATGTGATCATTGTGTTTTAGTTTTTTGTTTTAGATATTGGTTACCCAGCGAATACCGTTACAGACCAAACAGTCGTCCCTGAATTGTTTTAGAATACCAGGCATTGCCCCAATGAAGGTTTGCCATTTTTCTCTGTACTGGTTTTCTACATCGGTCAAGAATTCTTTTGTTTCTTCTCTACCGTATACCACCCAGTTGTTTAGTCTGTTGGTTCGCAAATGTTCTTCCAGTAGTAATACTCTAGACTTCAACCACACTATCTCTCCGATATAGGTTTGTGACAGGTCGCATAGCAGTTGGTCATAATCACATGCACAGCTAAACTCTAGGTTGATGCCAAAGCCTTCTTTACTGCTTATCTCTTTCTCGTCGTACCAACCTTTGGTATAGGCACAGTCGTTAGGCATCTTACCATTGCACCCTGTAAAGCAGGTAAGGTAAGTTCCTGCAACGGGTGTACTTGTTCCGTCTAGCAACACTCTGGCAAAGCTGCCTTTTACTTCGTATTCTATGCTGAATGTATTCACCTCATGGGCAACAAGGTCTATACTGTATGTGGTAACCGTACCACCTGCATAGTCGTCGTATATCTTCAGCTCTACATCTTCCACATCGGCTAGTGCATAGACTTGTACGTTATGTATCTTCAGTTTGCGCAGCTCACCTTTTATTTTCTTGTTCTTGTAGAGTGTTACGCCACGTTCCTTTGCTTCGGCAGGATAGTTCACCGTAGTTTTAAACTCACCGATGGTATACTTCTTTGCAGAAAGGTTGGGCAACACATTGTTTGCCGCCATGGCACTCACCAGGTCATTGCGTACCAGCGTTGTGGCTTGTGCTACTTTTTTCTTGGCAAGGTTCAGCCCCGTTACATATTCTTCGTTGGCTATATTGGCAAGATTGCGAATGGATATCTCAGGTGCATCCATCAGGTCGAGACCACTTAGTGAGCTTACCTCTTCCTCGCTACACACATCTCTTACCGATATTATGTTATCAAGACAACTCATGTTCTTTGTTTTCGTGTTTTAAAAAATTCCTGTTAGAGAGAATAAAGTCCCCGCGCTACCTGCGGGGATACTTTATTCATGGTAGGATCTATTAAGAGGCTGCTGTGAAGGATATATCGGTAGCATCGTTTATCTGGCCGCTCACACCACTGTAACCTGTATAGGTTATATTGGTAGTATCTACGTCAAATACATAGCCGCTCACACTGTCGTTGAACAAGTCTTTCAACTCTGTGATGTTGGCAACTGTTGTATCAGGGTAAGATGTTTGTCCGGCCAGTTCCAATTTGTTCACGTATAATGGATAAGTGATCACGCCATTGGTATCCCACTCATACGTACCGCTAGTACCACCTGATACAGGCGTGCCCGCAGGACAGGTATATTGTACAGGAGCGCAAGTAGTGAAGTGGAAGATACCGTTGACACCAGGCTCACTGCATACTGTTTGTGGTAAGAAGAACACATCCCACTCCAGCTTCCATTGGAATGTCCAACGGTGGTTACACTTATCGTAGT
>CAZPDA010000189.1:0-6083 GCA_964585115.1 uncultured Flavipsychrobacter sp. | reverse complement strand
GCTTAAAGTGAGTAAAAGCATGAAGCAACTGCTCAAGAAAAATGCATTTAACTTTAAGATAAACTCAGACTTTGCTACTGTGATCACCAATTGCAAACAAGCACCTCGCAAAGACCAAGATGGCACATGGATAACAAATGAAGTTCGCGACGCTTATATACAGCTACACAAACTAGGCTATGCACATAGTGCTGAGTCTTGGCAAGACGGTGAGCTAGTAGGCGGGTTATATGGCATTAAAATGGGTAAAGCTTTTTTTGGAGAAAGCATGTTTAGCCATAGGAGTAATGCCAGTAAGTATGCTTTTATAAAAATGGTACAGCACCTAAAAGAAGAAGGTGTGCAACTGATAGATTGTCAGATACACACCAACCACTTAGAAAGTCTTGGAGCAAGAATGATACCCCGAACTGATTTCATAAATAGAATTACGGCACTAATAGACGCTTAATCTACTTACCAAACTTCTTCTTCAGCATACTCAAAGCATCGTTCATATCTCTAGGCTTTTGCTCTTCTTGTCTTCTGCCTCTTCTTTCATTTCGTTTAGCTTTACCACCCGTTGGCGGTTCTTGTGTTTGCTTAATAGATAATGCTATACGGTTACGCACTCTATCCACTTCCAGCACTTTCACTTGCACTTTATCATTTAGCTTCAGCACCTCGTTAGGGTCTGTAATATACTTATGTGCTATCTCTGATACGTGTACCAACCCGTCTTGCTTCACACCAATATCTATAAATGCACCAAAGCGTGTAATATTAGTAACCACACCCGGCACTACCATTCCTTCTATTACATCATCTACACTATAGATATTTGCAAACTCAAAAGCTTGAGCTTCACTACGAGGGTCAAGACCTGGTTTTTTTAACTCGCTTATTATATCCTTAATAGTATGCTCACCATTTACCTCGTCTATATACTGCTTTACGTTTATCTGCTTTATCAACTCTTCATTACCTATTAGTGTTTTCACATCTACATTCAGGTCATTAGCCATACGTGCTACTAATGGGTAAGACTCCGGGTGTACAGCACTACCGTCTAATGGCTCTTCTCCTCCGTTCACACGCAAGAAACCGGCACACTGCTCATATGCTTTATTACCAAGACGAGGTACTTTCATTAGCTGCTTACGCGATGTAAAACTGCCGATCTCATCACGATGTTTCACTATATTTTCAGCTATAGAAGAACCGATACCACTTACATAACTCAACAGGTGCTTACTAGCTGTATTTAGATTTACACCTACAGTATTCACACAGCTTACTACTGTTTGGTCCAGTCTTTCTTTTAAGCGTACTTGGTTCACATCGTGCTGATATTGACCAACACCAATACTCTTCGGGTCTAGTTTTACTAACTCAGCAAGTGGGTCCATCAACCTACGACCAATACTTACCGCACCTCTTACCGTTACATCTTGGTCGGGAAATTCTTCACGCGCTGTTTCAGAAGCTGAGTATACAGAAGCTCCATCTTCGTTCACTAAGAATATCGGTAACCCTAAGTTTAACTTCTTGACGAATTGTTCTGTTTCTCTACCTGCTGTACCATCACCTACAGCTATTGCTTCTATATTATATTGCTGTACCAAGCTACGCACCTTATGCTCAGCATCATCCATTCTATTCTTCTCATGCACGTAAATAAGGTCTGTTTTCTTCAACGTACCTTTTTCATCTAAGCAAACAACTTTACACCCAGTACGATACCCGGGGTCAATAGCCAAAGTGCGCTTGCCACCCAATGGAGAGCTTAATAATAGTTGTCTTAAATTCTCTGCAAAAACAGTTATTGCTTCCTCATCTGCCTGCGTTTTCAGTGCCATACGGAACTCACTCTCCAAACTTGGCTGTAGCAACCTTCTATATGCACTCTTTATACCTTTCTTTACTTCATCCGCAGCTGCGTTATTTGCCTTAATATATTCACGCTCTATAATAGCTAAAGCATCGTCCTCAACAGGAGCTATGGTCATGCGCAATACACCTTCCATAAAACCACGCATCACGGCCAGCATTCTGTGTGACGGTATCTTAGATACAGGCTCTGAAAAGTCGAAGTAATCTTTGTATTTAGCACCTTCAGTTTCTTTGTCTGTCAATACTGAGCTTTGCACAGTTGCTTTATCTTCGAACAACTGACGCATTTTAGCACGTACTGTTGCATCCTCATTCACTAGCTCAGCCATTATATCTCTAGCACCCTTTAGTGCCTCTTCTACATCTTTTACTTCTTCAGTAACAAATGCCTCTGCTTCTTTTGTTGGCTCTATAGCTCCCTGCTCCATTATCATTAATGCTAATGGCTCTAGCCCTAGTTCCTTTGCTTTTTGCGCTTTTGTCTTTCTCTTAGGCTTGTATGGCAAGTATATATCCTCAAGCTCTGCTAATGTAGTTGCAGCATTTATCTTGTCTTGCAACTCATCAGTCATCTTATCCTGCTCCGTTATGGTTTTTTCTATGAACGCCTTACGGTCAGAGTATTCTTTTTGAAACTTTGCCTCATCTTGAATTGCCTGAATTTGCACCTCATCTAAAGCTCCTGTACGGTCTTTCCTATATCTGGCAACGAATGGTATCGTTGCTCCCTCTGCCAATAGTTCCAATACAGCACTTACCTGTGCCTCTCTGATATTTACTTTTTCTGCTACCTGTTTTGAGAATTCTATCATATCTATATGAAATAAGAAGAGGGCGAATGTAAAATGACTATCCGAAATTGAAAAAGAAAATCTTTCCACATATTTGTGTATGAACATCCGCGAAAAAATACTGGAAGAGCACTCTAAAGAGAATGCAGAAGCTATTGCTGAATGGGTAGGCACAGATAAAAAACGCCTAGAGCAACTTATACATATATTTCTACATGATGAATATAGAGCAGTGCAAAGGTCGGCTTACGCTGTCAGCAAAGTAGCAGACAGAAACCCCAAATTAATGGAACCATATCTTGATGAGATGGTCGCTAAGATGAAAGAGCCCAACACCCATATAGCTGTAAAACGAAATGTGATACGTATACTTCAAGATGTAACCATACCTGAGCACCTGCATGGAGATATTATGAATACCTGCTTTGACCTTCTGGCAGACCACAAAGAAGCTATCGCTGTACGTGTATTCTCAATGACCGTACTAGACAACCTATCCCGCACATACCCTGAAATAAAACAAGAGCTACACACTATCATTCACGAAGAACTAGAGAGCGGACATGCCAGTGCCGGCTTTAAAAGCAGGGCTAAGAAAATATTGAAACGTAAATAACCTTCTACTTATTGAGAAAGCCCTTCACAAACTCTACTAATCTATATGCGTCATTAAAGTTAGAAACATATCCGAATGAAGCTCTGATAGCACCCACTACATAATTGTCTTTCTTATCATACACAAAATCGTGGAAACTGGTCTTCTCATCACAATCAAACACAGGGCGCAGCATATCACTAGTAAACTTACCTACTATCTCGCTCAACCCCGGATTACAGAAGCATCCTGCACGTACGGATAACATCTCTTTGTTTGCCAATGCTTCTATATCTTCAAAGAACCATGTCTTCCCTTCCTGATTCACAATATTGAAGGTCAAGGTCGCCCCCCTATGGTCTAGGTCACTAGTACCATACAGGTCTATTAGTGACACTCCATTGTCATGCTTCAGCGGCAATAGTTCGTCCAATGTCCATTGTGCTAATGCTCTTGTACGCTTTTGTATATTATCTATACCAATAGACTCTATGTACTTAAGCCCCATCTCTATTGCAGGTATACTGAGGAAATTTATTGTACCATCTTCAAAAGCGGCCTCATCGTCTGCAAAGAAGTGACCGTCACCCTGTACTGATGCCAGTTCTATAGTACCTCCTGCAAACCATGGTCGGTGTAGTTTTTCTATAATAGACTTCTTTATCAGCAAACACCCCAATCCTGTTGGGTAGCCAAATATCTTATAAAATGATACGGATACAAATTCAGGCTTATGCTTAGATAGGTCTAGCTTGTTCGTTGGTACATAGGCTGCTGCATCTAATAGTACATCCCAGCCTTGGGCTTGTGCTTGCGCTATCCAATCTAAGCTATGTTTTACACCTGAGAAGTTTGATTGAGCAGGATATGCAAATAGCTTATTACCACTTTTCTTATTATTACTCAACAAGTCATTCAGAGCATTGCCATCTATTTGCAGCGTTTCTTCTTTAACAGGCACGTACTCAAAAGAAGCTCCTTTGCAGCGAGCAAACTCTCTAATACCATTCACCGAGTTATGGTTATCAACCAATAGTGCGTAATGGCAATCATTAGTAAAAGGATAAGACTCCCCTACTAGCTTTAGCGCACCACTAGCATTTGGTGTAAATACTGCGATGTACTCATCATCTACATCATTAAAATATTTTTTTACATGAGCCCTCGCGCAGTCACAATTATCAGTGGCTAAGCGAGAAGTGGGATTTTCCGAATGAGGATTACCATAAACATCGCCCAATAAAAATTTGTGATGCTTATCTATTAAAGATTTAGGATAAAGACTAGAACCAACAAAGTCAAGATATATATGACCATTATCGTCTATCCTGCTAAAGTCTTTCTTCCTCAATTCATCTATAAAAGAAGTCTCGCTATATGCCGTGTATTTATCTTGAAAATCGTTAAGCAACTTATTATCAAACATTTGTATAGTCTCTCCTTTCATACTCAATGGGGTATTTAGGTCATAAATCTAATATATTAAGCACTTAGAGTCAATTAGAACTAACCCTCAATCAAAAAAGACATTACATAAAAACATCTTTATTGCTTATTTATTAGGGAAAACTCGTACATTTGCAGTCCCAAAATTGCTCGGCTACCTGTAACAGGGTACCCAAAGTTGCTGCCGGGCTTGAGGGAACAATAAATTTATTTAATTAACAAAAGACATCTATGGCAACAGAAATGCTACAGAGCTATGAGCTTATGGTCATCTTTACGCCGGTATTGGCAGAAGATGAGTTCAAAACAGCTCAAGAAGAGCTTGCAAACTTCGTTAAAGAAAACGGCGGTGAGATCGTACACCGCGATGCATGGGGACTTCGCTCACTTGCTTATCCGATTGACAAAAAGACTACAGGCCTTTACTGGTTAATGGAGTACAAAGCTCCTACCGACCTTAATGCTAAGGTTGAGATCAACATGAACCGTAGTGAGAGCATCATGCGTCACATGATCACTCGCTTGGACAAATATGCTGTTGAGTATAACGCTAAGCGCCGCAGCAAATTAGGTAACACAGCAGAAGCAAATGCTTAAACCTTAACTTTTTTAAAATCAGAAAAATGGCAAGAAATAACGAAATAAAGTTCCTTACCAGCACCCGTATAGAGAAGCGTCAGAAGAAATACTGTCGTTTCAAGAAAATGGGTATCAAGTATATCGATTACAAGGATGGTGAGTTCCTTAAGAAATTTTTGAACGAGCAGGGTAAAATGCTTCCTCGTCGCATTACCGGTAACTCTCTAAAGTACCAGCGCAAGGTAGCTCAAGCAATCAAAAAGGCACGCCAGATGGCTATTCTGCCTTATGTTACTGACCTTTTAAAGTAAAATAGTCATGCAAGTAATCCTTATAAAAGACGTAGATAACTTGGGCGCTGCCCATGAGTTGGTAGAAGTAAAACCGGGATATGCCCGCAACTTCCTTATACCACAGAAATATGCCATCGAGGCGAGCAGATCTAACCTAAAGATCCAAGAAGAATATCAAAAGCAATTGAAGAAGCGTGAAGACGCACTACTTGCTGAGATCGCTAAAGTAAAAGAAGTATTAGCTGCTAGCCCAGTAAAAGTTGGCGCTAAAACAGGTACTTCTGGTAAGATCTTCGGTTCTGTAACTTCAATACAACTTGCACGTGGTATACGCGAGCAAAAAGGTTACGAGATTGATCGTCGCCGTATCACTATCTTAGATGAGATCAAAGAAGTAGGTACTTATAAAGCACAGATCGACTTCGGTAAAGACAATGTTGTAGAGATGGACTTTGAAGTAGCAGGTGAATAATATTACATTGTATTTATTTTTATAAAAAGTAAGGG
>CAZPDA010000188.1:0-6090 GCA_964585115.1 uncultured Flavipsychrobacter sp. | reverse complement strand
GTGGAACATTATTTGTAGTGGATTAAAAGTAGAGAAAAGTTCTAAAACGAACAAACTTTTTTCACATATTAGTCGTCTATAATAATAGACCTTATTAACTAAGTAATAATATCTAAACATCAATATTTATGAGGCAGTTAAAAATTGCCACTCAGATTACTAACCGTGATTCGCAAGCTGTAGAGAAGTATCTTCAGGAGATCAGTAAGATATCTATGATCACCCCTGAGGAGGAAACGACACTGGCACAAAAGATCCATATGGGCAACCAAGCCGCATTGGAAAAACTCGTAAAAGCCAATTTACGTTTCGTAGTATCTGTAGCAAAGCAATACCAACACCAAGGACTTTCTCTGAGTGACCTGATCAACGAAGGGAACTTAGGCTTGATCAAAGCGGCACAACGTTTTGATGAGACCAAGGGTTTCAAATTTATCTCTTACGCAGTATGGTGGATCCGTCAGTCTATCTTGCAAGCATTAGCAGAGCAAGGTCGTCTTGTACGCCTACCACAAAATAAAATTGGTACATATAACAAAGCAAACAAAGCTTTTATCGCATTTGAACAAGAGTTTGAGCGTGAGCCTTCTACCGAAGAGCTTGCTGACATCTTGGATATGAGCGAAACAGAAGTGACCAATATCTTTACAACAAACACTCGTCATACCTCTCTTGATGCTCCGGTACACGAAGCAGAAGATGTAGCAATGGGTGACTTGCTAGAAGGTGGTAGCGATACTGATGATGACGTAATGCAGGATTCTCTACGTCGTGAGATAAAACGTATCTTAAAATCACTAAGTGTACGTGAAGCTGAGATATTGGGTGCATACTTTGGACTAGAAGGTGACAACGGGCCTACTATAGAAGAAATAGGCGAAAAATATGACCTTACCAAAGAACGTATCCGTCAGATAAAAGAAAGAGCTATCAAACGTTTGCAAAAAGCACGTTATAGCAATGCACTTAAAGGTTATTTAGGTTAATAACACGCCTAATACAGATATTAGCAGCCACAAGTCAATAGCTTGTGGCTGTTTTGTTTTAGGGCTTGATTATCTTTAAGCCACAAATGCCCGAGCCAAGCAAATACAACATAAAAGAGAACCGAATACTACTAGCTGCATTACTTCTCATGTACATTATAGTACTACCAAGGGAATATATGCTGTTGGACTTTGAGTATTGGACCAACTGGGCTGTATACATCTACAAAAATGGCATTGTGAATGTATATGACAATCCATTCATGGTAGACTACCACCCTATTTACCTTTATGTGCTGGACCTGTTTGGTAAGATACAAGGCAGCGCGATAAATATTGTACAGAACATCAACTACATTAAGCTATTCCCACTAGCCTTCGACTTTCTGCCTATAGTTGTGCTCTGTGCCTTTAGGCAACGTTTTATCAATAAAGACATACCGTACTTATTCTTACTGCTGAATATAGCTTACCTGTATAGTAGTATGATATGGGGACAGGTAGATAGTGTGTATGTAAACCTTGTTTTCCTAGCCGTAATAGTCGGCTTCACTCGCCCTGTGCTAAGTAGTGCACTCTTTGCCCTCGCCTTAGGTACTAAGCTACAAGCTATCATGTATCTGCCTTTATTATTCATAGTATGGGTATACGCTGCTAAGAACTACAAAACTGTGATTGGTATATTGCTTGGCATAGGAGTAACATTAGCTATTATCGCTGCTCCATTCATTATAGCAGGCAATGGAGATAAGCTATTACATGTTGTTACCTCTGCTGTAGGTCGCTACCCACAGGTGTCTATTTCAGGGTTCAATATTTGGTATTTGATATATAGTGGTAATCCCAATCATACCGTTGACACAGAGACCTACTTCTTACTAAGTTTTAAGAACTGGGGATTCCTACTATTCTTCGGGCTAAGCGGATATACATTATTGATAGCCTTACTACACACTATTAAGGAAAAACTTACCAACAACGGTACGGAAGCATTGATGAAAATGATGATGCTTACAGGTGCACTCATTACCCTATACTTTTACTACTTCAATACGCAAATGCATGAGCGATACGCTCATGCTATTATCATCTTTCTATTCTTTTATGGAGTATTCTCCAAGAACTATAAGCTCTACATACTGGCATCTATACCCTACTTCTTAAGCCTTGAAAAGACCTTCCCTAACTTCTTACCAATAGCTCACCCTAAGATATTATTTGCATCGAAGGTGATAGCCATACTCTACACTTTGACCATAGGCTATGCTATGTACGAATTCTTTAGGCAGTATAAATTGAAAGATGGTATCAATGCAGTAAGACCTCTGCTTAAAAGGTCTAATTAGTTGTAATTTTCTTTTTGCGGAAAGCAGTAAGTAGCGTGTAAGTGATGATATAACCAATAAGCCCCACGGCCAATGCTAATACCGTTCCTCCCATAAAAAAGGCAACCCCTTCCTGCTTTAAACGCTCCAGCGTAATAGAAGAGAAGCTGAAATCCATTATCAACTCTTGCCCAAGCAGGAACTTACCCATAAACAAGCTGGCAAACATGACCAATGGTGTAAATGGAAATATACTTACGTTACAAGCAATAAGGAACAGCCCCTTATTGAGCCTGAAATAGATAGCTAATGGTATACCTATAGCCATCTGAAAGCCCCATATTGGCACAATACCCATGAATAGCCCAAAACCTATGGATGCTGCTTTTAAGTGGTTGCTTTCTTCAGGACCAACAAATAGCATACGCCATATAGCAAGCCACCCCTCTTTTTTGGTAAGCATCAGGATGAAATCACGTGGCTTTATCCAAAGCAACGATATCAATACCAATACCGTATTCAGCACGCTGATACGTGTAAAATCCTTGAATGGTCGGAAGTGTGACACACGTTCCTCAGGCTTAGGGTAATAAACAGAAACAGGAATACTCAGTACTTTTATACCACTCCATGCAGCCCTTACCAATACTTCTATCTCAAACTCATACTTCCGTGTGAAGTATGTCTTCTTTGCTAGCCTCTGTACCGGGTAAGAACGATAACCTGTTTGCGTATCAGGAAGTTTGATGCCTGTATTCACCCAATACCAAAAGTTAGAGAAACGGTTACCAAAGCTACTTTTACCCGGCACATTCTCTACGGTCATGTTTCTGGCACCTACTACCAAGGCCTTCGGCGTTACCTCAAGTTGGTCTAAAAACTTATTAAGGTCTTCAGCAAAATGCTGCCCATCACTATCTATAGTAATAGCATTATCATAACCCAACTTAGCCGCTTCTTTTATCCCCGTACGCAAGGCAACTCCCTTACCCTTATTGGGCATGTAATTGACCGCATGTACTTGAGGGAATTGTGCTAATATTTCAGCCGTAGCATCTGTTGAGCCATCATTCACCACTATGACACGAGACGTATATTTAAGTACATTCTGCAATACCTCTGCCAATGTACCTGCATTATTATAGGTAGGCATCAGTACACATGCATTGTGTTGCTCAAATTGTAATTCGTATAGTGGTTGCATTTATGCGGCTAAGATAATCTGTAATATGGGCTAATGCTTTAATTTTTCTTCACACTCTGTTATCTTTTCTTCTATCTTTTCTCTTTCATCCACAGTAGCTACCTCATATTGTAGTGCTTGCTCATAGTAGTTAATAGCGGCTTTATACCAACCTTTAAACTTGCTGTAGTCACCTGCTATACGGTATGCATCGTAGTAGTTGGGGTTGCTATGAACAACAGCTGCCGTATCTACAGGCTTGCCTGCTAACAGAGCCATCTTATTCTTTCTGAATACAAGAAAGTCCCTGTACTCACTACTATATAAGAAGCTATCAGGAGCTATGGTATTAGCGGTGTCTGCTATGGCTACATCATGTTTCAGACCATGCAAGTTGAAAACCTTATTCAGGTCGTAGCAAACATAAGCACCCAACTGCCATGGGTTAGAGCTTACCCACATGCGTAGGCTATCAGGCTGAAATATAACAGAATGGTGTGCAATCAACTGGTTGATGGCTTTCTCATTACCCTCTCCTATATTAGTACCATCTACACCTTTTCTATCTCTTAGAATATCAGCTGCCTTTTGTGGTGTTAACGGATAACTAGTATTCATTAGCTGGTCTAGTCTATTATAGCGATATACTGATGCACTACGTGCCTTCTGCTCTTCATTTTTCTCCTGATGTTCAAACACCTTACTCTGATAGTGATTTGTACATCTAATATTATCTTCATTAGGGTCGTATATGGATAGTTCTTTAGGTGTTTTTTCTATTATGACCGCTTTATGGTCTTTAGCACTACCTACTAAAAAGCTCTCTGACACGAACATCTTACGCTTTTTAGCTATAGCTACTGCTTCGTCAATATTACCGGCATATTGCAAAACTTCTCTTGCTACCAGAGATACCGGAGTTGCTGATTTGAATGGAATGTCTGATTTAGCAGCATTTATGGTCACGGTCAGTCCCTTATCATTCATACCCGAAACAACCCCTGCAAATCCTCCCCAGGTAACGAATACGAACTTATGACCGGCATCAGGAGCATAGAAAGCTACCATCTTGTTCTCTGCAAACTTATCCCCTACCCAGAAATCAAAATTCCTACCTATCAGCAATGAGCCGTCAGTAGTTTTATCATCCCAAGCCCCGAAAGACGTGCAACCGACCAACATCATATTTTGTAAGGCATGCCCCACGTCGTGAGCCGAGTGGTAGTTCAATATCCTATCATAATTATCCCCTATCCATTGAAAAGAGTCTGCCGCAGCTTGAGAAATACCATATATCTCCTGCTTATATTCTTCAGTAACATTTTCAGGTAGGTCTCTATTTATGAAACCTATCATATATTTAAGGAACTTGAGGTAGTCAGCAGAAGGTATCATCTGTTTTATCTGATCGGTAAAAGCAACCTCTTGTGCTATTATCAGGTCTTTGGACAGCTTACCATTCTTAAGCCCTAGCTCATATGGCTTGCCCGAAACATACATTTCATATAGACCATATTCATTCTTTCTTATCCAGTTGGTATCCTCTATTGTATATAGAGAGCCCTCTACATGAGTACGTTGCTCATTGGCTAAATGCTGGTCAACCGTGACCTCTGGTGGCTCTACGTCTGAAGAATAGTATATGTATACACTAAGTATCAACAAGACAACCAACAAAGAAGCGACAAATACTACGATGCTCTTAAGCAACCTCTTCAGAAAACGCATTCTGCAAAGATAACTTCTTTAAAATTCCAACAATCTATATTCTATGTGGTTAATAAATATCAAAGTACTTTTGAGGCACAAGCTTTACTATTATGCATTTATTAATAACCAATATCAAGGAGCTTTGTTTTACAGAACAAGGTGAAGACAGGAAGCCAAGAATTAGCGGTAACCAAATGGATAAGATGAACAGCATCAAAAATGCATGGTTGTTCATAGAAGATGGAAAGATCAGCGACTTTGGCTCAATGGATAATCCCCATACCGTACATGCTACAGACGTGTATGATGCTACAGACAGGTTAGTATTGCCGGCATGGGTCGACTCTCATACGCATTTGGTCTTTGCTTCTTCTCGCGAGCAAGAGTTCGTAGACCGTATCAATGGTCTAAGCTATGAAGAGATAGCTGAGCGTGGAGGAGGTATCCTCAACTCTGCTAAAAAGATAAATGAGATAGACGAAGAGCAGCTTTTTGAAGAGAGCTTACAAAGACTACACAATGTTGTAGCACAAGGTACAGGAGCTATAGAGATAAAGAGCGGATATGGCCTTAATAAGGAAAGTGAGCTAAAAATGCTTCGCGTTATCCGTAGGCTGAAGGAAGAAGACATTATCCCTATTAAAGCATCCTTCCTTGCCGCTCATGCTTTTCCTTGGGAGTATAAGAACAATCACGAAGGTTACATCAATCTTATAATAAACGATATGCTACCTGAAGTAGCTGGTGAAGGACTGGCTGACTATATGGATGCCTTCTGCGAAAAAGGCTTTTTTAGTGTAGAAGAAACAGACCGACTACTAGAAGCAGGCTGGAAGTATGGATTAAAACCTAAGATACATGCTAACCAATTACACCACTCAGGGGG
>CAZPDA010000187.1:0-6220 GCA_964585115.1 uncultured Flavipsychrobacter sp. | reverse complement strand
GTTAGAGTACTTTTTACCTTGCCTATTAGGTTTGCACTAGATTGATAGCTTAGACAATAAAGGTTGCTCATTGAAGAGTAGCCTTTTTGTATTTATAGCATAAGTTTTAAGAAAGTATTTTGACTTAAAGTGGCATTAGATGTTATTTTTGCCCTCATAAATAATAGTAATACCTTGCATTCGGGTATTAAAAAATCATACTTCATGAAAAATTTATCAGTAGTTCTTAGTTCTCTTGCCTTAGTAGGTGTTATTATATTATTTGGGATGAAGATGTCTGGCGGCAGTGGCTCTGGTGATGTAAGTGGAGCAGACACAGGACGCCAAATGTTGAAGGTAGCTTATGTTGACTTTGACACATTGCAAACTAAAGATGCCCATTTCAATAAGCGTAGAGATGAGTTGGAAGCTAAAAAGAAGAAGATGACAGATGAGCTGGCACGTTCTCAGAAGAAGATGCAAGATGACTATGTAGCATTACAACGCAAAGCTCAAGCCGGCACACTGACCCAAGCAGAAGCGGAAGCAGGAGATAAAAAGCTGATGCAAATGCAAAAGAGCTTGCAAGCTAGAGAAACTGCAATGACAGAAGAGCTATACAAAGAGCAAGAGGCAATATTGGATGAATGGCAGAATAAAGTAGATAGCTTTTTTGCTACATACAATAAGAACAAGAAGTATGATTATATCCTTGGCTATAGTAAGTCTGTAAAGACCATCATGTATGCAAAGCAGATGTATGATATTACAGATGAGGTAGTAGAGGGCATCAATAAAATGAATGCATCATTAGGAGACGGAGACAAGAAGTAGTATTTTTCAGAGTAAAACCATACTATTTTGAAAGATAACAATAGTTCCTTCCACCGTTCACTTTCTTTATTAGATGGAGCCTTGCTTGTAATCGGCTCTATGATAGGTTCAGGTATATTTATAGTAAGCTCAGACATTGCTAGAAATGTAGGTAGTGCAGGATGGCTTATTGCTGTTTGGTTGATAACGGGTTTTGTAACGTTATCTGCGGCTTTGAGTTATGGAGAGCTTAGTGCTATGTTTCCGAAGGCAGGCGGGCAATATGTTTACTTAAGGGAGTCGTTCGGTAAGCTTTTCGGCTTCTTATACGGTTGGTCTTTCTTTGCTGTGATACAAACAGGAACTATTGCTGCGGTAGGTGTTGCTTTTGCAAAGTTTACAGGACACTTTGTGCCAGAGTTGGGCGAGGGTAATATCCTCTTGGGTAGTGCTGATGGTTTTAATATTACTGCTGCTCAGTTGCTAGGTATAGGTACGATAGTACTACTCACTTTTATTAATAGCAGAGGAGTAAAGAATGGTAAGTGGATACAATTCATCTTTACATTTACTAAGGTAGCCGCTATTATAGGGCTTATCGTTTTTGGATTGTTCCTGTATAAGGATGGTAACGTATGGCAAGAGAACTGGACCGATCCTTGGTTCGCTAAAAAACTGAACTTCTCTTTGGATGCTATTACTCATGAAAGTTTATCAGGTATGGCATTGTTGGCAGGTGTATGTGCAGCAATGGTAGGGGCATTATTCTCTAGCGACGCATGGAACAATGTGACCTTTATAGCAGGTGAAATAAAAAGACCCGAGCGTAATATAGGTTTGAGTTTGTTCATCGGTACAATGGTGGTGACGTTATTGTATGTGTGTATGAACCTGATGTACATTAATACACTTACAATAAGTGAGATGGGTAGTGCCCCTGCCGATAGGATAGCGGTAGCCGCAGCATTGAAGATATTTGGTACAGCCGGTGCGGGTATCATAGCCGGGCTTATCATGGTGTCAACATTTGGTTGTAACAATGGGCTTATCATGTCTGGTGCAAGGGTATACTATACCATGGCACAAGACGGGTTCTTCTTGCCATCGGCAGCTAAGCTAAATAGCAAAGGTGTACCGGGGCGTGCATTGTGGATGCAATGTATATGGGCATCTGTATTAGCGTTAAGTGGCACTTATGGCGACCTTTTAGACTACTTGATATTCACTGCACTGCTGTTCTACATCATAACGATAGCAGGCATATTTGTACTACGTAAGAAACGTCCGGATATTCCAAGACCTTACAAGGCATTTGGTTATCCTGTAATACCATTGTTATATATACTATTAGCTTCAATAATCTGTATCGTGTTACTATTCACCAAAACAACAGCAGCAGGGTTAGGTCTATTGATAGTACTGATAGGAATACCGATATATTATATTCTGAAAAAACGAGGTCTTAAGCAGGAATGAACAAGGAAGAATTAGCACAGGTTTTCGATGACCTGATCACCAAGCATGTAGTGGTGATAGGTGATGTAATGCTTGACAACTATTGGTGGGGTACGGTAGACCGTATCTCTCCTGAAGCTCCCGTACCTGTTGTGGCGTTAAAGTCAAGAGAAAGCAGGCTAGGAGGAGCTGCCAATGTAGCACTGAACTGTAAAGCTCTGGGCGCAAAAGTGACACTGGCTAGTGTGGTAGGCAACGACCATGAGGGAAATACCCTTAAAGAGCTATCGAGACAAGCAGGTATTGAGACGGACTTGCTAATGAAGAGTAAGACGCGCATTACTACTACTAAGACACGTATCATCAGTAGAAGCCAACAAATACTAAGGCTTGACGATGAAGTAAATAAAGACATCAATACAGAAGACGAGCATGCTTTTATTGATAAGGTGCTACGTTTCTTGCAGATAGAGAAGCCTGATATTGTGATATTTGAGGATTACAATAAAGGAGTGCTTAAAGAAAATGTGATCAATAAAGTAATTGAGCATTGCCGATCACTGAACATCATAACCACAGTAGACCCGAAAGAAAAGAACTTCTTAGCCTATAAGAATGTGACCATATTCAAGCCTAACCTTAAAGAAGTGAGAGAAGGTTTGCATATGGATGTAGAGGAAGTGAATATTGAAGCGATGACAGAGGTTCACGAAGCTTTGCATCAGCATCTTCGTCATGATATTACTTTTGTAACACTATCTGAGCACGGTGTGTTTTATAGCAATGGCAAGTCTGCTATTATCCCCTCTCATCTTAGGCGTATAGCAGATGTGTCTGGTGCAGGAGATACGGTTATAGCCACAGCATCTCTTGTATATGCGGTTACAAAAGATGAAGAGCTAATGGCACAGGTGTCTAACCTCGCAGGTGGTTTGGTTTGCGAGTCAGTAGGTGTAGTGCCTATTGATGTAGACAGACTAAAAGAAGAATCAATAAAATTACTTGCTAAAGACTAGATAGAGGATAACGACTTAACGTCATTTTCCTTCAACCAGTTCTCCCATTTGCTTAAAGCATCGCCTTTAAGTACACGAGGGAACTTGTTCATGCCTCCATGTTTACCTTGATGACGCATATAGTCGTAGAAAGTATCATTTGGTAATATCTCTACAAACACCTCTTTAAGGGCAGATGTACGCTCTACTGCATAGTCGTCATTCAGCTCAGAAAGAGTGTCATCAAGTAGCTTTTTTACCTCAGCAGCATCCACAGGCTCATCGCAACCAATGTACCAACGGTGTGCAAAAAGGTTCTCGTATTTGAAGCCTGTAACTGTGAATTCATTCACTTCTATATTCAGCTTCTGAGAAACGATGTCTATAGCTTTATTCATATTGTCTACAGACATGTGCTCTCCACAGAGGCTTAGGAACTGTTTCGTACGCCCAACGATAGCTATCTCATGCTCGGCAGCATTGGTAAAGCGAATGACATCACCAATGATATATCGCCATGCACCCGCACAAGTACTTATCATCACCGCATAGTTGGTATGCTCGTCCACCTCATGTATCATATATGTGGTAGGGTTGGGCAAAGGGTTGCCATCGTCATCAAAATTGTCTGAATTGAATGGGACGAACTCATAGAAGATGCCTGTATTCAAAACTAGTTTGATGCCATTTCCCCCAGGGCGAGCCTGAAAGCCGAATGAGCCTTCCGAGGCCATATAGGTCTCTATATATGTAATACGTTTACCTAATAGTTTTTTGAAGCTCTCACGATAAGGCTCAAATGCTACACCACCGTGTATATATACGTGAAGGTTAGGCCATATGTCGTGTATGTTATCCACGTTGTGATACTTTATCACTTCTTCCATCACTATCTGTACCCAAGCTGGTACACCACATACTGTACCTACATCCCAATGTTTGGCCTTCTCTACTATTAGCTTTATACGTTCTTCCCAATCAGGACGTTGTGATATTTTTTGCCCTGGTTTGTAAAAAAGAGACGACAACCACTTTGGCATATTCTTGGCACTGATGCCGCTCATATCTCCCTCGTAGTATTCACCTTTTTCAAACAGAGAGGTAGTACCACCCAGCATCAATACACCTTTCTCAAAAGCTACAGACGGAATGTCAAACTCCGTCATGGTATATAGCTGCTTGAAGCCTACTTTCTTAATAGACTTTATCATATCCTGCGTAACAGGTATGTGCTTACTGGCAGACTCGGATGTGCCTGAGCTAAGTGCAAAATATTTGATCTTACCCGGCCATGTCACATGCTCTTCACCCTCGTGGCAACGATACCACCAATTGCTATGCATTGTGTTGTATGTATGTACAGGCACACGCTCTATGAACGGTGTAACAAAATCTATATCGTTATCCAGTATGTCAGAAAATCCGTATTTCTTACCAAACGCTGTGTATTCTGCGCGCTCTAAGAGTTGTCGAAGTGTATACTTCTGGTAAGTTTCAGGAGTGGCTACAGGTAGTTTTATCTTCTTCCTGAGATGTAATGACCGTGCTATCAGATTCCCCAATAATGCCATCGCTTCGTAGTGTGGTTTTACTAAAAATGAGGCTTCAAAAATAGCTATAAGTTTTAGTATTTCATGCTATTTGGTGTTGTAAGTGCAATTATTTTTAACAACCAATACATGTTTAAAGTCTTGTATTTGTCTGTTAGACAGGTTGTTAAGTATCGTACTTGTAGGTAATGTACACCTATAGTTATTAGAATATTAACCAAATCTTATTATTAATGTTTTTTGCGCTAGGCATATTACCTTTGCGCGCAGTATGATCGAAGTGCAGATAGTTAATAAGTCTCCTCATCAGCTGCCTGCATTCCAGACCGCAGGCTCAGCAGGTATGGATATACGTGCGTGGTTGACTTCTCCCGTTACACTGCAACCAATGGAGCGCAAGCTTATCCCAACAGGTATATATATGGCATTGCCCGTAGGTTTTGAGGCGCAGATAAGACCACGTAGCGGCTTGGCAATAAAGAGAGGGTTGAGTCTTGTAAACACTCCCGGTACGATAGATAGTGACTATAGAGGCGAGGTAATGATACCTATGATAAACCTATCTACAGAGGAGCAAGTGATAGAAGATGGAGAGCGAGTGGCACAAATGATCATAGCGAAGTATGAAAGAATAGACTGGAAGCCTGTGGACGAGCTGGATGATACTGAGCGTGGAGCAGGAGGTTTTGGTCATTCAGGTACTAAATAGAAAAAAGTAAAAAAATCTGATAACATGAATATTATCATCCCAATGGCCGGCATGGGTAAACGCATGAGGCCACACACACTTACTACAGCAAAACCATTACTACCTATAGCTGGTAAGCCTATCGTACAGCGATTGGTGGAAGACATTATAGCTACCAGTAATGAAAAGGTTGAAGAGATAGCATTTATCATCAACCCTAAATTTGGCAAAGCTGTAGAAGAACACTTAGTGTCTGTAGCTAAAGACCTTGGTGCTGTTGGTAAGATATGTTATCAGGAAGAAGCATTGGGTACTGCACATGCTATCTTGTGTGCAAAAGAATGCTTAAAGGGTAATGTATTCATAGCATTTGCGGATACACTATTCAAAGCAGACTTTAGTATCGATACTAGTAAAGATGCTATTGTATGGACACAAAAAGTGGAAGACCCGTCTGCTTTTGGTGTAGTGAAGCTGAATGATAAAGAAGAGATAGAAGCTTTTGTAGAGAAGCCGAAAGACTTTGTGTCTGACCTTGCGATCATAGGTGTTTACTATTATAAAGATGGTGAGAACTTGAGAAAAGAGTTGCAGCGTCTTATTGATGAGGACATCAAGCTGAAAGGTGAATACCAGATCACCGATGCAATGGACCACATGCTGAAGAATGGTATCAAATTCTATACGGACCAAGTAGAAGAGTGGTTGGATTGTGGTAATAAGAATGTAACGGTATATAC
>CAZPDA010000186.1:0-6298 GCA_964585115.1 uncultured Flavipsychrobacter sp. | reverse complement strand
TAACGTGACATTCGTTTATTATTTTTAGATTTGCCTAACATTATTTTTAGACACAAATGGAAACTGTTACAGATTTCTTTGTAGAGATAGGACCTATATACAGTGCATTATTAGCCACTACATTCACATGGTTAGTTACTGCATTAGGAGCATCACTGGTTTTCTTCTTTAAAAAAATGCACCGTGGTGCATTGGATACCATGCTTGGCTTTACTGGTGGCGTAATGGTGGCAGCTAGTTTTTGGAGCTTGCTGAACCCCGCAATAGAAATGTCTGAAAGGATGTACCCAGATATGATATGGATGCCTGCTGCGGTAGGTTTCTTCATAGGTGCTATGTTCATCTTTTTGCTCGACCGTTTTACACCACACCTACACATCAACTTTGATATAGAAGAGAAGGAAGGTGTAAAGACTAAGCTACACCGTACTACATTATTGATACTTGCCATTACACTACACAACATACCAGAGGGTTTAGCGGTAGGTGTAATGTTTGGCGCAGCAGCTAATGGTATGCCCGATGCTACTGTTGCTGGAGCCATAGCCTTAGCACTGGGCATAGGTATACAGAACTTTCCTGAGGGTATTGCCGTTGCAATGCCACTGCGCAGGTTGGGAGCCAGCCGCAAAAAGAGCTTTTGGTATGGTCAGCTATCAGCTATAGTAGAACCTGTAGCCGGAGTATTAGGAGCATTAGCAGTAATATATATAGAGCCGATACTTCCTTTCGCGCTAGCCTTTGCAGCTGGGGCAATGATATATGTAGTGGTAGAAGAGGTGATACCCGAAACACAGCGAGATAAATATACCGACCTTGCCGTACTCGGTTTTATAGGGGGCTTCTTGGTAATGATGATACTGGATGTAGGACTAGGCTAATGAAATATTTTTAGATATAAGTCGTTTACCTATAAACGCAACTCTATGAAACTTCAGGCAACTATTTCCCTATGTATGCTCGGCTTATCAGCCTTTGCTCAAAAGAATGATATCGGTAAGTATCAAATAAAATTGTACGCATTGGTTACAACCAACGCTACAAGCATCAACAATACCTACAACAGTAATCGCCAGTCTATATCCTATGTATTCTTCAATAATAAGCTGAACCCTACATTAGCTATCAACAAGCGAACACGTAAGGGCAATAGACACGAAATAGAGCTTACCGCTTTTGCTGTCAATGAAACTTCTAACAGAACAACATATAGCAACCCCGGCACATCACAAATAGCTACAGGTGGCTCTGTGCAAGAAAGCAAATTTGCACTTAGATACGAATACATCTATGTATTCTTGAAAGACAAGAAGTTTCAACCATCGATAGGTGGCGCAATATCTCCCTACTATGCTAAGTATAACTTTACACCTTTATCGTCTTCGGTCTTTCCATTCAAAGAATATGCATTCGGCGTACAAACATTTATTATACCACGTATCAGTTATAACATCAACAAACGTTTCTTCGTAGACCTGAACGTTCCTTTGAAGGTCACTGAAAATCAGTTCAGCTCAAGACACGAATACAACCCTACAGAACAGAATAATACATCTAACAACAATTCTTTCACTGCTTTTGAAGATATGTTCTACGCTCGCTTAGGTATAGGCGTCAATATATAGTCATCAGTTTTACTGATATTATTACTCGTTACCACATAAATGCCGTACCATTGCACACACAGCAAGTATTTATAGATGAAGTTACTCAAGTGGATCATTATTCTGCTATCGTTTTCTGTGTATGGTTTCATGACCTATGACGGATGTCGCGGACTAATGGTGGGAGATTATTTACGTCCTCAGTCGGGCGAGTATGCAGGACAACTAGGCCCATGGGCAGATTACGTAAGTGCCATTGGTATTAACCCTGAATCTCAATATATGAAATGGGCATTTATACTATGGGGATCTATCGGTCTGTTCATCATGGTAAGCTTTGCCATGAAAGTAAGAGATAGTGCAAAAGCACTACTGATAATATCTGCCATTACACTTTGGTATGCAACAATAGGTACTGCAACCTGCAGTCTTATTATCATTCTATTGTCTATCTATATGTTCTTCGCCAAGAAACAAGCGAATAATACATCTACTTAAACCGTTTTAAGTATTTTTTTGCTTTTTTTGTACACGTTTTAAAAAATAATAGCTGCGCCATCGGCGTTAAATGAGATAGTATGAACGAGATCAAAGAGATGGAAGCCGTCTACTTTATTCCTTATATCCTTCCTATAGCGGTAATTATTATTGCTATAGAGGTGATATATAGCATTAGGCACAACAAACACAACTATGAGGCAAAAGACTCTGCTGCTAGTGCCGGTGTAGGTATTGGAGCAGTATTGATACAAGCCTTTACTAAAATAGGTACTATAGGTGCTTTCTTTGCAGTATTTGAGCTATTCCAACCCGTGCGTGAGGCATTAGGATATACTTGGCTAGGTGCTGCATGGTGGGTATGGATACTATGCATCTTGGGCGATGACTTCAACTTCTACTGGCACCACCGTTTTGCACACACCGTACGTGTACTATGGGCTGCGCATATTCCGCACCACTCATCAGATTATTTCAACTTCGGTACATCATTCCGAAACGGATGGACAATATTCTTCTTCAAACCAATATACTGGCTATGGATGCCGGCAATAGGTTTCCACCCGGCTATGGTATTCACGGCGCTGGCAATCAACTCGTCTTATCAGTTCTTGTTACATTCGATAAACGTGCCGCACCTTGGTTGGTACGAGAAGATATTCAATACACCACAGCTACACCAGATACACCACAGTAAGAACTTTGCCTATATGGATAAGAACTATGGCGGTATCTTCATTTTCTGGGACAAGCTGTTCGGTACATTCCACGACGGGCGAGATGGTCAGGAACGTCACTTTGGTGTTACTAAGCCACCAAATAGTTACAACCCATTCGTTATTACCTTCCACGAATATGGTAACATTTGGGGCGATGTAAAGAAGGCTAAAACACTTAAAGATAAATTGAACTATATATTCCAACCACCGGGCTGGAGTCCTGATAAATCCACCCTTACCGTTAAGGAAATGAGTAAGCTGATACGTGAGCAAGAGGGACAGCTAACCGACCATCAAAAAGAGGTGTTCGGCTACATAGATGGCAACCCCGATATGAAGAAAGAACTGGTAGAGATGGAATCATAATTACAACAATACTTTCAATAGCATAAAGCACTGGCATTTGTCAGTGCTTTATTTTTGGGTAATATATTTTACCTACATTCATACCGCAATGGAAAAGAAAACAGACCTGCGATACGCCGTTCTTATTGATGCAGACAATGTTCCCTCATCTGCTATAAAAGAAGTGATGGAAGAGGTGGCCAAATACGGCACACCTACCTACAAACGCATATATGGCGACTGGACCAAACCCCACGTTAGGAACTGGAAAGAGATACTACTCGCCAATGCACTTACCCCCATACAGCAATACAGCTATACAACGGGCAAGAATGCTACCGACTCTGCTATGATAATTGACGCTATGGATATACTCTACTCCCAAAAGGTAGATGGATTTTGCATTGTATCCAGCGATAGCGACTTTACAAGGCTGGCACTACGCCTGCGCGAGGCGGGTATGAATGTGATAGGTGTAGGAGAGAAAAAGACACCACAACCTTTCATTGTAGCCTGCAACAAGTTCATATACGTAGAGGTGCTGAAGCAACGCTCTGAAGATGAGGAAGAAAAAGAAGAGACCGAGAGCGAAAAACAGACCGTCAAAAAGATAGATAAGACGCTTATAAAAATAATATCGGATGCGGTAACGGATATGGCTGACGATGACGGCTGGGCGTTCCTTGGAGAAGTGGGCAACCTGATGATGAAAAATCACCCCGACTTTGACCCGCGCAACTACGGCTTCAAAAAACTGAACGAACTCATTAAGACCATAACCGTATTTGATATAGACGAACGCCGCAAAGACAACAGCAATAGCAAACTGGTGTATCTACGAATAAAACCAAAGAAAAAGGCGGCTCCCAAACGCGCTAAGAAGGTCGTAAAGAAATAACACCAATAAATAAAGCACCTACAATGTAGGTGCTTCTTCGTTTTAGGGGTAAATGTTCGCTTGCTATAGTTTGATAAAGCGTTGCGCTGCATTCTCGCCATCATGCTGCATCTTTAATAGATACATACCACTAGCCAAATTGCTCACATCTATTCTGTTCACACCCTTTGCTAATGTACCGCTTTGGTATACGGTACCATTCAGGCCAATAACACTATAACCGATAGCCTCTTCACTACCCTGCTCTACCGTCAGTATATCATTACACTTAGTAGGATATACTTTTACTGTAGACAATAGTGCATTGTTACGGAGGCCTGTTGTTTTAGGAGCAAAACGATAGACCCTGCCCGATGCCGGGAAAGTTGAAAGTCCCTGATTTACTTTTGCCTCGGAAAAGGTATCTATAGTTGGCGATGAAGTGTTGCCCTGCAAGATGTAGAATGCCTCCACATCTCCAGTACTCATATTCGCATTTTGTGCAAAACCTGTCAACATACCGGTAGGAAAGTAGGTACTGTAGTTGCTTACCAATGCATCTCCATAGTGATATTCAAAAGAGTTATCAGCTTCGTAAAGCCATAGCTGAAAGCTCACAGAATCATCCAAGGTATTATTATCGTACCACTCGTCTGCAAAGCCGGCATTAGCCACCTCTAGCTTCAATATGCGACTACCTGCTGTACCACTTACCACATAGCGGATAGGAGATACGGACCTTTTATTGGCAGTAGCTATACCCCTGTCCATCAGAGAGCTACCCATCATTACAAATACCTCGCTCCTAGCACTCGTATCTGTAACCGCCATATTACCACTCGATAGTATTATTTGTGGAACAGTGACACCATCCACCTTAAAAGTGAAAGGAATAGTTACAATATAGGCAGTGTCATCGTCCCATGCCATTGTATCTGTAAGTAGCGTACCATTAGTAAGCGGTTGATAGCTCTCTACTTTTGTTGAAAAATTATAAGGCAATTGTGCCAGAGCCGAGAATTGCAGTGTAGCTATAGCAGCTACTGTGAATAGTAACTTTTTCATTTAAGTCTTGGTTTTAGTTGTTTTATAGAGAGATAACAACCAACTCAAGACTCACCCCTACGCAGGTTAAAAATATTTTTTCTTATGATAACTGTACCTTATTGTTACAATGTTCACCCCGCATCGGAATATGGGGGCTCTAGATGTTTTATTGCGTGAGATCCTCCCGAACTTTATCGGGATAAACTACTCAAATACGGCATTACAAGTGTGTTATTATAGCTCAATAAGTATTCGTCATTTCGAATCCCTTTAGGGTGAGAAATCTCCTTAATGAACGCAGTAGATGTCCCACACAAGGTTCGACATGACCTAGCTTGATCGGGGAGTAATGACGGTGTCACCCCGCACCACGATGCGGGGTCTCAAGATATACTCTTGCTCTCATTTCGTGAGACTGCGTCCCCGAAGGTTCGGGGTAAACTGTGTCTCGCAGTGACGGACTGTAGTTATGTGTTTTCTTCTTTCATTTGGTTAATGATGTTCATTGTCTCTACACTTACCGTTGTCACACGCTTTATTAAGTCTATTACTTGTTCTTTATAATCTGCAAATCGATAAGTATTAAACTTTTCAGCTATGGTCTGGTCTTTAGGTTTCTTTTCTTTATACTGGTCTAGTATCCACTCTAGCGCACTACGGTTGCCCAGTTTATACGCCCATGCTTCGGCAGGTATGCCCGTAAGGCTTGTTTCTTCATCCAGCTCTATTATACCTTCTTCTTTCTTGGCTTTTAGTTTGGTTTTAGGTGTCATGTTGAGCGCAGGCGAAACATCTGCATCATTGCTGTTGGGCAGATCCTTCACTTTGTTCAGGATGACAAGCTCGTATGGGGCTAGGGTTTCATAATTAAGGTGCAGCTCCATCAGTTCCTTACCCCATGTAGCCCATTTATTAAAGTCATTATAAAAAGGGATACGAGGGAAATCTCTTTTTAGGTTAAGAGCATACTTCTCTCTATATGCAGGATTGTGCAGCACTGCGTATACATAGTGAAAAATATCTTCTTTGCTAATGCCTTTATCCTTATAATGCTTTACAAATTTACCAAGACCCCAATCGGTGATATTTTCTTCTTGTGAACCTTCCTTAAATATTTTTATAGGCATTCCATAAGTGCCCCCATTCCCCATTTTGAGATAACATAAATCAAAAATATCATTAGTAGCTAATACAGATAAACCATTATA
>CAZPDA010000185.1:0-6357 GCA_964585115.1 uncultured Flavipsychrobacter sp. | reverse complement strand
ATATAAGGCTGTACTAATTCTCCCGAAAATAATTACCTAAAATTTTTAGCTTTGGCGAATGGCGAGAATTGTTTTTGCGTTATTACTGATAGTAGGATTCACAGCTTGCAAACCTGAAGTGTATACACCCAAGCCAAGGGGCTACTTTCATATACAGCTACCCAAAGAGCATAAGTACCAACAATTTAACATTGAAGGTTTCCCTTACACGTTCTCATATCCTGACTTTGCTACAGTTAAGAGAGATACCAGCTTTTTTGGGAGAAGACCTGAGAACCCGTACTGGATCGTAATTAACTATGAGAAAACAGGTGGCAAACTATACCTGAGCTACAAAGAGATAGACAAACAGCAAAACCTACAAAAGCTAATAGAAGACTCTTACGGCATGAGCTTTACCGTACACAACGTAAAGGCTGACTATATAGAAGACTATTCCTTCCACTTTTATGACAAGGGAGTACATGGTATATTCTATAACGTAGGAGGCGATGCCGCATCAGCATATCAGTTCTTCGCTACTGACTCTACTAAGAACTTTGTGCGTGGTGCATTGTACTTCGATTGCAGACCTAATGCCGACTCTCTAAAGCCAGTACACGAATACTTGGTAAAGGACCTGGAATATATGATAGAAACGCTTGAGTGGCGTTAAGTAAGTGGCAGTGCTACATAGAACGTAGTGCCCTTACCTTCTTCGGTCTCAAACCATATCTCACCATCGTGAGACTCTACGATCTGCTTAGATATAGACAACCCTAATCCATATGGTTGCTCACCTGAAGTACCGAACCTTTTAGCCTCTGTAAATAGGTCAAACACCTTCTCCTGCATATCTTTAGGAATACCTATACCTTGGTCCTTAACTGTCATTTGAAGTGTATTCTGTTCCGCAGATAGCATAACAGCAATTGAGCTGTTTGCCGGGCTAAACTTGATAGCATTAGTGATCAAGTTGTTGACCACTCTGGTCATCTTCTCTTTATTGATATTTGCGCTAACAACATTTTCAGGTAGCTGTAATAATATTTCCTGCTGTTTCTCAGCTGCTCTATACTTTAGAAGCTCTACATTATTCTTAATGAACTCATTAATATTAACAGCTTCTTTGTCTAAAGGTGCAGAACTAAGAGTAGCTACCTCTAGTAGGTCTTTCGTTAACGTGAGTGCATTATTGCATGAGTTCTTAACTAGGTTCAAATACTCTACTTGTTCTTCATTCAGGTTGTCTGATGTTGCTAGCAACAGATCGGTTAAAGCAATAGCCGAATTGACCGGACTACGCATATCATGAGATACCGCTTTTAGTATTCTATCCTTCTCGCTATCAGCACTTTCCAGCTCACTATAGGTTTCTTTTAGTTGTGACTTTTGATCATTGATCCTGCTATTCATGATCTTCAGCATCTTCACATGCCTGCGCGACCGTCTCAAGTTCTGTACTACCAGTACCACTACAGCTAAAGCCAAAGCAGATAAGACCAAAGCTAGATACATATAGGTTTTACGCATTACAGCTCTTTTCTTCAAAGAGTCTATCTGGTAAGAGTTTGCAATATTATTTACACGCGCATCAATATCTGCAAATGAAAGGTCGGACTGTGTTTCTCTTAATGAATCGTCTAACTGTTTAAAACGCTTTAGATGAGTATAGGCCATAGAAGCATCATCCATTTCGTCCCAGTACTTCCACATAGACCTGTTCCATCGTTTCTCCACTTTTACATTTTTGACTACAGTAGCGATAGAATCCACTTGATCCAATACAACTTTTGCATCAGCATATCTACCAGTTTGCATTAGCATGTTAGCTAGCTTTACCCTATTATACTGGGCATCAGGTCTATCACGACCTTCCATATCATTGGTATCTATGCTAGAGATGAACAATGGCTCTGCTAGCTCATACTTTCCTATTGAAGCATAAGAGGATGCTAGGTTACCTTGGGCTACAGCTTTTGCTATATTTATCAGCTCATATTTATCTTCAGGAAATCTTTGATAGCCTGTTTCTATCAGGTCTAAAGTTTTGTTATATGTAGCAATTGCGCTATCATACTTTTTTAGCTTCTCGTAGCAAAGAGCTACATTATTCATGGACTGCTGACGTCTAAAAAATGTCCAAAACTCTGTTGAGCAATTTGCCAATAATGTATTGGATGTTGAATAATACCTTAATGCATCATAATACTGCTCATTCTTGTATAACACATGCCCTAGTATTATGTAATAATAATACTGGTCGCAAGAGTCATTATATTGCCTACTTAGCGAGAGCGCATTATAATAATGTTGGTAAGACTCGTCAAAACGCTTTTGTTGAAATAAGATGTCTGCCTTAAAGTAGTTGACCGATATATAGTTCTTATACAGACCTTCTTCTTCACCAACACCATCTAAAAGAGCACTCATGCTATCCACATATTCTGATGCTCTTTCTATCTTTCCTAAGCGGTTGTAAGTATCATAGTATAGAAAGTATACATAATACTTGTCTTGAGGGCTATTACCAGATACTTCTTTTTTAAGGCTATCGATGTAGTTAAATGCCGCTTCTTCTCCTTTATTTACTCGCAAATAGCTAGTTCTATCTGCAGCAAAATCTGCATATTCAGGGTCATTTATCACGATCCCCTTTCTATCAGAATCACAAGACACAATACTTATTAACATCACAAATAATGTGATAATAAAAGCTATTGTACTGCGGTCTATATTATAAGTATTATCAGGCTTTTTAATCATGCAGAATGCCAAAATCTTCTATATGGGTATATATCTACTTTGCTGTTATTTACACATGCTAAAGTATTATATTATGTTCAAAATACATTAATATTTTCCCGCTAAGTTTTTTACCCGTAATTATTTACATTTGCTATCCCCTTTTGGCCCCGTAGTTCAATGGATAGAATAGAAGTTTCCTAAACTTTAGATCTAGGTTCGATTCCTAGCGGGGCTACAAAAAACATAGTTCTAACTATGATTTCTCTTCACTGCCTTTAATACATAATTCTGTATAATATCCTGCGTTAATTTAGAACCTTTAGGCATAGTCCTGTAATTCTGTTGTGTGAAGACTATTATCAATTCATACTTTGGAAAAACATATATACTTTGGAGCCCAAAACCAGTTGCATAAAAACACTTTACTATCTCACTATCGACCTTATATTCCCCAAGTCTCCATCCATAGCCGTAGTCAGTGTTTCCAAAATGAGTATCTAATGACTTTTCAATCCAGCTTTGAGGTATTATTTGATGCCCTTCCCAGCGTCCCTTGTTGAGGTAGAGCTGACCAATTTTTGCCATATCTCTTGGTATCATCATTAACCCCGAACCTAGATTAGGGAAACCATTAAAGCGTTTAGTATAGTCAATTGGTGGGTCAGGCTTTATAGCTCCGGGCATTTCTCCACCAGCAGTTTTTGTCCAAAACTCAGAGCCCTTCATCCACTGGTAGTTAGTAATTCCTAATTGTGATAACAGGTACTGTTCTGCTAACTTATCAGCTTGCATATGAGTAGCTGCCATTAATATGGGAGCAAATAGCATATAGTTACCTGAAGAGTAATTGTAGATAGATCCCGGTGTGCTAACCATTGGTTGTTGTAACACAAATGCTACCCAATCTGGCGAATAAGCAACACGGAAACCTGCAGAATGCTCTCCACCAAGTTCTTGCCACTCAATACCGCTTGTCATTGCAAGTAGGTGCTCAACTGTAATACTTTTTTTATCATCCGGATAGATGTCACTATAGACCTGCATATACATTGTGATACTATCTCTTTCTGAACCTATAAAACCGTGCTCAATTGCAATACCTACTAATCCAGACACAATAGACTTGGTTATAGACCAAACCTTATGAGGCTTGTCGACATCATAACCATTACTATAAACTTCTGCTATTAGTTTACCGTTCTTAACAACAACAAAGCCATCTATTTTGTCTGTGTTTTTCACTTTTCTAACTGCCTGAACTAATAAGCTTTCGTCCATATTTTCAGCTATAGGTGTAGACACTGCCCATCCGTCATTTCTTTCTATTGGTGTTTTCACATCATGACCATTGGTTGATTGTGAGCATCCAAACAAGACAGCTGTAATCGTTGTACAGAATAGTATTCTTAGATATTCAGACAGTTTCATAAGTATAGTATATACTGTAAAATAACAAAGGGGAACGTTAAACGCTCCCCTTTTATACATAACTAAAATTGCTTTATCGTTTTACTACTACTTTACCTTTTTCCAAAGCAGTATTACCATCAAACACAGTGTAGAAATACACTCCGTTTGCAACATCATTTGTCTGCCATTTAGTAGTTGTCTTGCCTGCTACTTCAATTCTCTGTATTGTTTTACCCATCATATCAGTAACAACAATGTGAGAAATATTATTGCTCAGATTGTCAAACAAGACATGATCAGTAGCAGGGTTTGGATATACCTTGATAGCATTCTCTTTAGCTACGTTAGCAGCATTAAGTGGCCATCCTATCTGAAGGGTATCTGTACCACAAGCATTGAACATGATCAACCTAACATAAAGATCTCCATTTACAGATTTAGAAACTGTTCTTTGGAAACTTTGTGTACCGTCACCAAATATCCACATATAAGAATCAACATCTTTTTCTCCACTTGGTGAGAATACGAACTGGCTACCATTACGTACATAAGAGATACCATTAGCCGATGGTAGAGGATCTAATGTTACCTCTATAGTATCAACATCCATACAATTAGGACCAGCATCTACCTGTACCCAATACTTACCGGACTGGTTAACTTGTACCTTTTGAGTAGTATCACCATTACTCCAATTGAACTTAGCACCTGTATAACCTGCATTTAACTCTACAGGTTGCCCTTTTATTTCACATCTGCTAATATCATTACCAAGATTTACGACTAAAGGTCCTGCTGATACAACTTGTGTTTGAGAAGTAACTTCACAAGCAACATTTGCTACTCTAACCGTGTATGTACCTGCACTAGACACACCTAATGTAGGTGATGTTTCTCCATTTAGGTTTTGACCGTTAAGTTGCCATTGATATAAATAGTTAGGTTGTTGCGCCGTAGATAACTGTAGTGTACCACCGGTACAATATGTCAATGGACCATTTGCACTTACTAGTGCATTAGGTGGTGCAATAACATTAATGCTAACAGGTATTGACTCGATCTGCTTATTTGCATTCACATCGGTAACGATAACACTATAGTCACCAGCTTGATTCACCATTAGATCAGAATTAGTAGCACCGGTAAGGTCTTGACTGTTTCTTCTCCACTGGTATGTATATGTACCTGTAGTTCCTGTTACAGCACTTAGCTTAACGCTATCTCCTGTACAAATAATACTACCCCCAGACAGTTTCACTACAACGGAGTGTGAAGCACCATCTATGATACCAGTGTACTGGCCAAAGTTTGTTAACCCAGATGCTTCAATAATATTCTTAGAGTCATCTGTTTGGCTTAAACCACCATTATATGCTATCCATGCAGAGTTGTTATACTTATGTGCAAGCTTCACTGCAGGCTCTGCAGATATAGTACCTAACCATATATCCATATAGTTAACATCTACATCAAAATCGAATGAGCTACCAGGAGCTGTATTCTGCACATCAGTGTAGAAGTACATAAACTCAGGCTCACTAAAGCCAGGCCCTTTTCTGCCACTATATTGTCTAATCTCTAATGGAGTTGTTAACCTTAATGCAGTACCCCAACTAATGGTAGCAACAACATTACCACCAAACTCATAATCTTGAGATGTACCCGGATTGCCGCTCACAGGCATAGGAGTTGCAAGTGGTGGAGCTACATTCGGCTCAAATTCAAACGCACCAATATCAGATACTCCATCTACTCTATCAGTATATCTATTATTACCAATAATATCTTTAGTAATAACTTTTGTTTGTACCGCTCTACCATTTAATGACCATGAAGCTGGATTGTTGATATCCGGCTCAATGTTATTAGTATTAGATACAAAACCAGGATCATAAGATATAGAATGTAAGTCCTCGTCACTACCTGCTCTCCATGACTTTATGTCTTGATACGAAGTAGAAGAGCTTCCTTCCTCTACAAGGTCATTACCTGTTGAATACAGATTATTATAGTCCCATGAGTTGTCATATCCTGTACGATAAACATACATTGATGTACCATTAGTCCCACTACTTGTATTTGCAAATACATTATTTCTTATAGTATTATCACCATAAGTTGAAGAGCTATAATAGAAATGTGCAGCGTACGATGTATTTGATGTTGTATTTACATTTACAGTATTATTATAAATATCCTGATACTTAGAATATCTAATAT
>CAZPDA010000184.1:0-6368 GCA_964585115.1 uncultured Flavipsychrobacter sp. | reverse complement strand
GTCGCCGTGGTACCCATCTCTATTAAAGCCACAGTCAACAGAAATGATATCACCATCTTTTAAAACATAGTCACTTGGGAACCCGTGTACTACTACCTCATTTACTGAGATGCAAAGAGAATAAGGGAATTGATTACCCGGAGGACCATAACCTTTAAAGGTTGGTACACCACCATTATCTCTAATAAAGGTCTCCGCCATTTCATCTATAGATAATGTAGTAATACCTGGCTTTAAAAAATTTGCCACCTCGGTTAAGGTGGCAGTTACCATTAAGGCATTTTTTCTAATTATCTCAATTTCTTCTTTCGTCCTGATATGTATCATACTGATATTAGAAATATTAAACAGAAGCTTCTGCTGTGGTTCTTCTTCCTGCTACACGTCCGGTCTTCATCAAACCATCATACTGTCTCATCAATAGGTGACTTTCTATCTGCTGTAGCGTATCAAGTATAACACCAACACCGATAAGCATAGAAGTACCGCCATAGAAATCAGCAAAACCTCTTGACACACCTAGCAATGCTGCGATACCTGGAAGGATACCTGCAATAGCTAAGAAAATAGCACCTGGCAATGTAATACGATCCATGATCGTAGCAATATAGTTTGCTGTAGGCTCGCCTGGTTTTACACCTGGTATGAAGCTATTATTACGCTTAAGATTATCTGCGATCTCAGTTGGATTAAATGTAAGTGCTGTATAGAAATAGGTAAATGCAATTACCATAATAGCATAAACTACATTATACCAAAGAGATGTATTGTCACTTAGCTGTCCAAGTACATTAGAAGCTGTTTCATTATCCTGAGCAAAGCCACTAATAGCTGCTGGTATGAACATCATTGCTTGAGCAAAGATGATCGGCATTACACCTGCTGCATTCACTTTTAAAGGAATGAAATCACGTGCTCCACCTACTACTTCTCTAGCTGCATTACTACCACCTACTACTCTTCTAGCAAAGTTCAGAGGTATCTTACGTATACCTTGTGTAAGCAATATCAAACCAATGATAACCGCTACAAAGAATACCATCTCAATTAAGAATATAAGTAACCCACCAGCACCATCTACATACTTAGCACTAAACTCTTGTACTAAAGCATCCGGTAGACGAGCAAGGATACCCACCATGATCAATAAAGAGACACCATTACCAATGCCTTTCTCTGTTATACGCTCACCTAACCACATTACAAATAAAGTACCTGCAGTAAGAACTACTAACGTAGTTAACCAGAACATAAATGGAGACAGTGTAGATACTGCATTCAAGTTTGGCCCTCTTAAGTAACTCACATACGCACTTGCTTGGAAAGCAGTTACAAGTACAGTAAGGTATCTTGTATATTGATTTACTTTTCTTCTACCGCTTTCTTCACGCTGCATTTTAGCAACCTGTGGTACTACTATACCAGCAAGCTGCATAAAGATAGATGCAGAGATATAAGGCATTACACCTAATGCAAAAATGGATGCACGGTTGAATGAACCACCTGCAAACATATCTAATAAGCCAAGGACACCGCCGCTTGCTCCTGATGATAAACTATTAGGATCAATACCTGGCAATGTGATATAACTACCTACACGGTAAACCAGTATAAGTAATAGTGTAAATAGAATACGCTTACGAAGCTCATCTATGCTCCAGATATTTTTAAGCGTTGTAATTAGTTTCTTCACTGGGACTATTGTTAATCAAAATATGAAATGCGAATAAACGATAAAAGACGCATTTCTCCAAATGCGTCTTTCCAATGTTTTTCAAACCTAAAGAAGCTCTACTGAACCTCCTGCAGCTTCGATCGCTTGCTTAGCTTTTTCACTTACAGCGTTCACTTTGAAAGCTACTTTAGACTTGATCTCACCATTAGCTAATATCTTAACGATATCCATCTGGCTAATAAGACCATTAATGTAAAGATTTTCAAGAGTGAATTCATGTAGATCGTATTTCTCTACTAACTCATCGATTTGACCTAGATTGAATACTTTATATTCAACACGGTTTCTGCTTTTGAAACCACGTTTAGGAGAGCGACGTTGTAATGGCATCTGACCACCTTCGTGACCGATCTTACTTTTGTAACCGGCGCGAGATTGTTGACCTTTGTTACCTTTACCAGCAGTAACTCCAAGACCACTACCTTCACCACGACCTACACGCTTTCTACTATGTGTAGCGCCTTTTGCAGGCTTTAGATTGTGTAATTGCATATGTACAGTTTTTGAACTTGCGCGGAATGTAAAAAACCGCTCGCAAATCGATTAATAAAGTTATTTTACTTCCTCAACTTTTACAAGATGGTTTACTTTCTTAACCATCCCAAGTATCTGATCATTAGCTTCTACTTCTACTGTAGCGTTTAGCTTACGAAGACCTAGAGCTTTAAGCGTAAGCTTTTGGCGCTCAGGACGATCGATACCGCTTTTAGTTTGTGTTATCTTTATTTTAGCCATGACGTTGTCAGGATTCTAATTTACTTAATACTTTAATTAACCGTTAAATACCTTGTTAAGGTTCACGTTACGGTCTTTTGCAACTTTTACAGGCTCACGAAGCATAGATAGTGCTGTGAATGTAGCTTTTACCACATTTTGAGGGTTTGCTGAACCTAAATTCTTAGTAAGAACATCAGTAATACCTGCAGACTCAAGAACTGCACGCATGCTACCACCTGCTATTACACCAGTACCGTGTGCAGCTGGCTTGATCAATACCTTAGCAGCACCTTGCTTAGCAAACTGCTCGTGAGGGATAGTACCGTGCATAACAGGTACATTGATCAAGTTCTTCTTAGCATCATCAATACCTTTAGTAATTGCTTCTTGAACTTCTTTCGCTTTACCAAGGCCATGACCTACAACACCGTTACCATTACCTACAACAACCAATGCTGAGAAACTGAAAGCACGACCACCTTTAGTAGTTTTTACTACACGGTTAATAGCCACAACTTTTTCTGTTAACTCAAGGTCACCAGCCTTAACGCGATTTGTATTTGAATTAGCCATTATTATTTATAACTAAGTTTATGAGAGCTTTTTCGATTATAATTTAAGTCCACCTTCACGTGCACCGTCAGCAACAGCTTTAACACGACCGTGATATAGATAACCACCACGATCAAATACACATGTATCGATGCTTAATTCTTTAGCCTTAGCAGCTATTGCTTTACCTACTAGAGCTGAAACTTCTGTTTTAGTACCAGTCTGCGCTGCTATATCTTTCTGACGAGAGTTAGCAGAGGCAATCGTTGTACCTGTAGTATCATCAATAAGCTGAACGTAGATATCCTTGTTACTGCGAAAAACAGACAAACGAGGCTTCTGAGGTGTACCGCTTACTCTTGAACGGATACGCCAACGCAACTTCTGACGACGTAGTACTTTTTGATCAACTGACATTTTTATTTGTTTTTACGGGCTTCCCGCTGTACGAGAGCTACCGGATGTTTTTGAAAAAATGATATTATAAATATTGCTTTAACTAAAGCAATGAACCATTTACTATTTAGCAGCTGCTTTACCTGCTTTACGACGGATGTATTCACCAACGTAACGAACACCTTTACCCTTGTATGGTTCTGGCTTACGTAAGCTACGTATCTTAGCAGCAACCTGTCCAAGCAATTGTTTGTCGATAGACTCTAAAGTAATTCTTGGAGGAACACCTTTCTGCATAACAGCAGTAGCATTGATCTCTTTTGGTAAATCAAAGATAATGTTGTGAGAGTAACCTAAAGACATATCAAGAGTTTGACCCTGTACAGCAGCACGATAACCCACACCCACTAGGTCTAGCTCTTTCTTAAATCCATTAGTAACGCCCTCTATCATATTAGCGATTAGAGCACGATAAAGACCATGCATAGCACGGTGACGAATTTGTTCTGTAGGACGAACAACAGTTAAGACACCGTCGTTGATCTCTACTTTCATATCACGGTCCAAAGTTTCAGACAACTCACCTTTAGCACCTTTAACAGTAATTGTGTTATTATCACCTACTGTTACGGTAACGCCATCAGGAATAGAAATAGGACTCTTACCTATACGAGACATAATATAAGTTTATGTTAGTTATATAAAAGAATGTTGACCGATCAGCCTGTATAGGAACAGCTTAATGTATCAACACTCCGAGTTAATTACTAGTTATTAATAGATATTACACATTACTTCACCACCTACATTCTGTGCACGAGCCTCTTTATCGGTCATCACACCTTGAGATGTAGAAACTACAGCTATACCAAGACCATTGATCACTCTTTTGATCTCGTTAGGCTTAGCATACTGACGTAGACCCGGACGGCTAACACGCTCTAATGATCTGATCGCAGGTTCTTTAGTCTGCGGATGATACTTAAGAGCTATCTTGATAATACCTTGTTTGTTATCATCTTCAAATTTGTATTTAAGGATATAACCTTTATCATACAAAATCTCAGTGATACGCTTTTTAACCTTAGATGCAGGGATCTCAACGATACGGTGACGCGCCATTTGTGCGTTACGTATACGGGTTAAATAGTCTGCTATCGGATCTGTTACCATTTTTATATTATAGTTTGTAAATAAATTGTTGCCGGTTTCGCACAGACGGTACGACCTTGCTACGTTTAAAAATTACCAGCTTGCTTTACGAACACCTGGTATCTTACCGTCTAATGCCATGTCGCGAAAAACGTTACGGCATATGCCGAACTGACGCATGTAACCCTTAGGACGACCTGTTAGCTGACAACGATTCTTTAAACGAACCGGAGAAGCGTTTTTAGGCAGCTTATCAAGAGCTTCATAGTCGCCGGCAGCTTTTAGAGCAGCACGCTTTTCAGCATACTTTGCTACCATTCTTTCGCGCTTGCGTTGACGGGCTTCTACTGATTTTCTAGCCATTTATTATTTCCTTTCGGTTTATATTAATTATCTGTATTCTCTTTCTTAACGTTCTTGAAAGGCAAACCAAGCTCTTTCAACAACTCATAAGCTTCTTCATTAGTATTAGCAGTGGTCACAAAAGTGATATCCATACCGCTGATACGATTTACCTTGTCGATATTGATCTCAGGATAGATGATCTGCTCTGTAACACCCATAGTATAGTTACCACGACCGTCAAAAGACTTATCATTGATACCTTTGAAATCACGTACACGAGGTAAAGAAACCGCGATGAAACGATCAAGGAATTCATACATCTTCGAGCTACGTAGTGTAACACGACAACCGATCGGCATGTGCTTACGTAGTTTGAAGTTTGAGATATCCTTCTTAGACAAAGTAGGCACAGCCTTTTGTCCTGATATAAGTGTCATCTCATTTACAGCATCTTCAATAAGACGTTTGTCAGCTACAGAACCTTTAACACCCTGGTTAAGACATATCTTAACCAAACGAGGACACTGCATAACTGTTTTGTACTCAAACTTCTTCATCAAAGCAGGTACAACCTCTTCTTTATACTGTTTCTGTAAACGAGGAGTATATACTGTAGTTTCCATTATTTAATTGCCTCTCCGGTCTTTTTAGAAATACGAACAAATTTTCCATCTTCACTGCGCTCACGCTTAACACGTGTTGGCTCCTTCTTCTTAGCATCCCAAAGCATTACGTTTGAGATATTGATAGTAGCTTCTTCTTTAACAATGCTACCCTGCGGATTCTGAGCACTTGGCTTAAGATGCTTGGTAACGATGTTAACGCCTTCTACCAATATACGACCAGCCTCAGGATATACAGCTAATACCTTGCGTGGTGTGCTGCGATCCTTATCATTACCAGCTATAACGGCAACATTGTCACCTTTTCTGATATTGAATTTTGGTTGAAATCTGTTTTTCACAATCATTATAGATTAAAAAGTTGTTCTATACATCCCGGTAAGGGAGTGCAAAGGTACAACATATTTTACAATACTTCGGGTGCTAATGAAACTATTTTCATTTAACCCTTATCACGCAACTCACTAGCAACAGGTCCGAATATACGAGTAACTCTTGGGTCGTCAGACTTGTTCAATCATACTACTGCGTTATCATCGAAGTTGATGTAAGAGCCATCTTTACGACGAAGTTTCTTCTTCGTACGTACGATAACTGCTTTAGACACAGTACCTTTTTTCATATTACCGCCTGGTAGTGCATCCTTTACAGTAACAACGATCTTGTCGCCAATACCTGCATAGTCTTGTCCTGAGTTACCCAGAACACGAATACAAAGTACTTGTTTAGCCCCACTGTTGTCGGCTACACTAAGCCGAGATTCTTGTTGTATCATCTTATAATAAGATTACTTAGCTTTTTCAATTATTTCTACCAAACGCCAGCGCTTTGTTTTACTTAGCGGGCGA
>CAZPDA010000183.1:0-6400 GCA_964585115.1 uncultured Flavipsychrobacter sp. | reverse complement strand
CGGTGTGGTAGGTGCAGGTGTACAGGTAACAGGTGCCTTATATAATTTGATGGGGCAGCAAGTTGCTGAACTATATACCGGAGCTGCTACCGGGCTTGAAACAGAGCGCAAGCTAGACCTGCCACCTGTATCATCTGGAGTGTATATGCTTATAATATCATCAGAAGGTGTTGATATACAAACAGAAAGACTTAGTATACATTAATTTGTATCTCTTATTTAAATATAGAACAGAGCTGCTATAGATGCAGCTCTGTTTGCTTATCAAGAAATGTGAATAACAACATTTAGACATTCTTTTGAGAATTGGTGTACATGGCGTACTTTTGCGCCCAGTTTTTATATCATTTGATATCTTTATTATATGTCAGGACAGCTTAAAGAGGTACGTAACCGAATTCAATCAGTTACTTCTACACAGCAAATCACTAAGGCGATGAAGATGGTTAGTGCGGCTAAACTACGTCGTGCTCAAGACGCAATTACTCAAATGCGCCCATATGCTGAAAAGCTACAAGAGATGTTGAGCAACATCGTTAGCAACAGTACGGGAGAGATGGAGCTGCCTTTGGCTGAAGAGCGAGCTATCAATAAAGTATTGATAATCGTAGTAACAAGTGATCGCGGCTTGTGTGGTGCATACAATGCAAACCTGATAAAGGCTGCTCGCCACTTGATGGAGAACAAATATGCAGACCAACATGCTAAGGGCAATGTAACACTACTTCCTCTAGGTAAGAAGGGTTACGAGTTCTTTAGCAAGAAAGGATATAACGTTGTCGATAATTATTGGAATGTATTCTCCGATCTTACTTTCGATAATGTACGTGAAGCATCTGTTTATGCTCAGGAGGCATTCCTTAACAAAGAGTATGACAGAGTAGAGTTGATATACAGTGAGTTTGTGAATGCTGCCGTTCAAGATTTTAAAACAGAGCAATTCTTACCAATACCTAAGATAGAGAAAGAAGAAGGTGACAACTCATCTTCAGACTTCATCTTCGAACCTTCGATGGAGGTGTTGCTAGAGGAGCTAATGCCTAAGATATTGAATACTCAAGTATTCAAAGGTGTGCTGGATGCAAATGCATCAGAGCATGGTGCTCGTATGACGGCTATGGATAAAGCTACAGACAACGCAGCTGAGATACTTCGTTCATTGAAGATCAGCTACAACCGTGCTCGTCAGGCTGCTATTACTACCGAGCTTACAGAGATTGTAAGTGGTGCAGCAGCATTACAAGGATCATAATACCTGACACTATCAGGCTACAATACTTAACCGCAGCATAAAAGTGCTGCGGTTTTCTTATTTTTAAGCAAAATGAGGCACATGAGAAGATATTTACTTTCAGGAATTCTATTATTAGCAGGTAGTAGCGTGTATGCGCAAAATGCAAACGTTACAAGGCATACAGCAAAGCTGGAAGGTACGGTAGTGCTGGCAGATGTTGATGATAAGTATACTGCACAGGTGTATAATGTAGAAGCTCCTGAGACTGATGGTGATGCTGAAAAGGTAAAACTGAGAAAGGCGAAAGAAAAGAGTGCTTTACTGTTTCCTAGAAAACAAAGAAACCTACAAAAGAAAACAACGGCAGCTCCGTCTCCTGTAGTTACGATAGACTTTGTTGCTGACTCTATGACGGGTATCCCGCCGGATAACTACATGGCTATTTCTAAGCAAGATAAAGCCGTGTCTGTAGTTAATAGCATCATAAGTGTGATAGATGGTAAGACAGGACAAATGACTAGCCGTAAAGGTCTTAAAGCATATTCTATAGCTGTAGGGCTTAATGGCTTTGATGACAGACGTTACGACCCAAAGATTATTTATGATCCGGAAGCAGATCGCTACATCAGTGTAATGCTGAATTCTAGAGATGCGCTTAACTATATTGTTGTTGCCTTCTCGCAAACCAATGATCCTGAAGGTGCATGGAACTTTTATAAGTTTTATGGCAACTATAAGTCTGATACTACATGGTTTGACTATCCTACAATAGCATTTACAAAAGATGAATTCTTCTTGTCGGGTAATAAGATCAAGTTTGCAGCTTCTTGGGAGCTGGGCTTTTCAGAGAGTGTTATTTATCAGATAGATAAGAAAAGTGGCTATAACGGAGATACTGCACTTACGTATCAAATATGGGACGGTATTACCTATGGTGGCAAGGCTATCAGAAACCTATTTCCTGTAAAAGCAGGATGGGATATGACAGGACCAGAGCAATACTTCTTGTCAAACAGAAACTTTGATGTACAGAACGATACAATGTTCTTAATGAAAATACCTGACGTTATTAGCAGCGGTAACACAAACCTTACTATGGAGGTGATACAAACACCTGTGAAGTATGGTATGCCGCCTAATGGTCGTCAGCCGGATACCTCTGCTACACTTGCTACCAACGATGCAAGAGTGCTTGGCGCGATGTTGGTTTATGATGAAATTCAGTTTGTGAGCACATCAGTGCATCCGGGTAACGGTTCATCTGCCATACTACATGGTATAATAAAGGACTACGAAACAACACCTAATATTACTTATGCTGATTTTATTACCATAGATACATTAGACTTTGGTTATCCTAATATCTCATTTGTAGGTAATGGTTGGGGCTTGAATCAAGCCTTGATTTCATTCAACTATACAGGACCTAATGATTTCCCTGGTATGGGAGCTGTATTATTCGATGGTTCTCAGTATTCTGACATGGTAAGGATAAAAGAAGGAACAGGTAGCATAAAGATACTACCACAAAAGGCACAACGCTGGGGAGACTATACAGGTTCTCAAGTAGACTGGAATGCACTTGGTGCTGTATGGGTAGAAGGTATCTTTGGTCGTTCTGACAATCAGTATGGTAACTGGATGGCTCGCCTAAGTTCTCCTTTGCTGAATGTGAAAGAGCAATCTAAGCCTAATAATAACATCAAGGTATATCCAAACCCTGCGTCTAACATCATAGATATGGATTTTGTGCTGGACGAAGCAGGTATCGTTAAGTTCTCCGTCTTAGATATTCAAGGGCGTGTGGTAGACAATATACTAGAGCAGAAGTGTAAAAAAGGTAAGAACATTCTAAGGTTCAATATCGGCACACTTCCGGCAGGCACCTACATTCTGAAAGCTGTAGATACAAAAGGTGGTGATGTAATGGCACAACGTTTTGTAAAACAGTAATTATTTAGAACAGAGCATCATAACTTTGGCACTGCATGGCACAACTACTGTTTAACTTAAGTCAGGCATTCAGAGCCATAAGTAGTAATATCTTACGTACCATACTCACCGTGAGCATAATAGCATTAGGTATAATGGCTTTAGTGGGTATCCTTACCTCTATCGAGGTATTGAAGGCGGGTATCTATTCTAACTTCTCTAGCATGGGGGCTAACACCTTTCAAGTAACTAGTGACATTATTAAGCAGAAGAAGAGAGGTAGAGGTGTGAACATGAGCATCACACAAGGGGAGAAGATAACCTATGATGAAGCTATCGAGTTCAAGAAGCGTTATGAGTTTCCTGCTACTATAGGTGTATCTATGACGGGGAGCGGTGCTGCTGTAGTAAGATATGGTGCAGAGAAGACCAACCCCAATATCAGTACTATGGGTATTGATAATGCATACCTTAAGATATCTGATACTAAGATAGAGCACGGCAGAATATTCTCTGCTTATGAGCAAGAGTCAGGAGCTTATAATTGTGTATTAGGTAATGGTGTGGCTAAACGGCTATTCAATAATAAGACCCATATGGCTATCGGCAAGATAATATCTGTGGGAGACGTGAAGTATAGAGTAGTAGGAGTAGCCGAAGAGAAAGGGGGGAGTATGATGATGAACGCGGACAACCTTGTTTTTCTACCATTAGAGAATGCCAGAAAAGTATATGGAGAGAAAGAGAAATTTGTCATCAATGTGATGATAGATGATATAGAGCAGAAAAGCTTGGCAATGCAAGAGGCCGAAGGTCTGTTTCGTGTAATAAGAAAAGTGCCTATAGGCGCAGATAGCGACTTTAGTGTGAATGAGAACAGCACACTTGCAGATATGCTCATGACCAATATTAGCTTCATTGCAATTGCAGCTGTAGTAATAGGTATCATCACATTAGTGGGTTCTGTTATAGGGTTGATGAACATTATGCTGGTAGCTGTAGCCGAGCGTACCAGAGAGATAGGTTTGAAGAAAGCACTTGGTGCTCCTTCTTCTGACATTAAAAGGCAGTTTCTCACAGAGTCTGTACTCATAAGTTTACTAGGTGGTGTGATAGGTGTACTGCTAGGTATTATTGTAGGTAATTTATTAGGTACAGCCTTTAAAGTGGGCTTTATAGTTCCTTGGGTGTGGATGTTTCTAGGTGTTACACTCTGTGCTATAGTAGGGGTGGCTTCAGGTTACTATCCTGCCCTCAAGGCATCAAGGCTAGATCCTATAGTGGCACTACGTTATGAATAAATACAAACAACCAAATGGATAAAATAGGGCTGGTATATAAATCTACTGGTAGTTGGTACATAGTGCGTGACGAGCAGAACAATACTTGGAATGCGCGTATAAAAGGTAAACTTAAAATAGATAAGGATATATCATCGACCAACCCTATAGCTGTGGGCGATAAAGTAGTATTTGAGGTAGAAAATGAAGATGCAAATACAGGTACTATCAAAACAGTTGTAGAGAGAGAGAATTACATTGTACGTGTTTCTCCGCACAACAAAAATCAGAAACATATTGTAGCTGCAAATCTGGACGCAGCATTAGTAGTTGCTACTATAGCAGAGCCTAGAACTTCTCAGGGTTTTATAGATCGTTTCTTATTGACGGCAGAAGCTTATCATGTGCCTGCTATTATTGTTATCAATAAAGTAGACCTACAAAAGGAGAAGCACAAAAAACAAATGGCTCACTGGAAGGAGATGTATGAGCACGCTGGTTACGAGGTGTACCCCGTTGTAGCGTTAGAACCATCTACATTAGATACACTTTCTAAAAGACTTGCAGGTATCACTACATTATTCAGTGGTCATTCGGGCGTGGGTAAGAGTACACTCATCAACCAACTGATACCCGGTGCAGACCTGAAAACAATTGAAGTGTCTGAGTGGAGTGGTAAGGGGCAGCATACGACCACATTTGCAGAAATGTTTGACCTGCCTACGGGTGGGCGTATCATAGATACCCCTGGGGTGAAAGAGTTTGGGTTGATAGGGTTTGAGAAAGAAGAGTTGGGGCAATACTACCCTGAGATAAGAGCGTTGATGGGAGATTGTAAATTCAACAACTGTCAACATACAAATGAGCCTGGCTGTGCTGTAAAGGCTGCGGTAGCAGAAGGTAGCTTTAGTGAAGACAGATATGCAAGCTACCTAAATGTATTAGATACTATAGAAAAGAACTGGTAAACAAATAATATAAGATGATACTATACAACGTAACGATAAAAGTAGAGCCTGCTATTAATGAAGAGTGGGTGAAGTGGATGAAAGATGAGCACATTCCTGAATTGATGGAAACGGGCTTGTTCGTAGACTCTAGGCTGATGCAGATATTAGAGTTGGATGATACAGACGGTATAACCTATGCAGCACAGTACTATTGTGAGGGTATGGACCAGTATAATGAATATATAGACAAACACGCTCCAAGGCTTAGGCAAGCAGGAATAGACAAATTTGGCGAACAATTTGTCGCTTTCCGTACTATAATGAAGTTGGTATAGGCAAAAAACTGCACTCTGCTGAAATCCGCTACAGTAGGGCGTTTCGTGTAAGCAATTTTCTTGCCAATATCATGAAAGAGCCTCTGGTAGAGGGTTTTAGCGATTTTAGAGGCTGGTGACAATGTGAATAACTCGCCTAAATATGTGGAAAGCTGCTACTGGTAAGGGTTTCCGCCGATAAAAAAAGTTGAAACTATATTTGGAAGTGCCCTAAACGTGAGTATATTTGCTAACACCGTTTTTAAAACGAAAACAATTTATTTCACAACAAAATAGATTTAGTATGAACAAAGCTGAACTGATCGAGCAAATTGCAAAAGATGCAGACATCACTAAAACTCAAGCTAACGAAGCTTTAGATTCTTTCACTAACACAGTAGTGAAAGCACTTAAGAAAGGTGACCGTGTTACTCTTGTAGGTTTCGGTACTTTCTCAGTATCTGAGCGTTCTGCACGTAATGGTCGTAACCCACAAACTGGTGAGGTTATCAAGATCAAAGCTCGCAAAGTGCCTAAGTTTAAGGCAGGTAAAGAATTCTCTACTAAGATCAGCGGTAAGAAATAAACCTGAGTTTTTAAGAGAGTATAAAGGCAAGGAAGCTATCTTTCTTGCTTTTTTTATATCTTTGCCGACCAGTAAAACACAAAAAAGAATAATATTATGGGTAG
>CAZPDA010000182.1:0-6422 GCA_964585115.1 uncultured Flavipsychrobacter sp. | reverse complement strand
GGGATATGTTTATTGTGACCTCGTAGTAACTTATTCAGGTGGAGAGGGTGTATAAACAAGAAGAAGAAATAAAAAAACAACGTTGGTGAATTGTTGTATTGTTATTCTTTCCTCTTCTCTGTTTTTCTTTTCTATGTTATGTTATTCTTTTCTTAGTCGGATTCTGCCGCAGCAGGTGTTCGCTTGTGCCGCGCTTATGCTGCACTTGTGCCGTAACAACATGGTATCAATAAAACAAAAAAGCACCTCGTGTAGAGGTGCTTTTCTATATAGTTCCAAACAAAAATTATTTAGCTATTGTGAACTGGCGTGTTGCCTGTCCTTCAGCAGTTTTTACCGTTAGTAGGTATTGACCGCTTGGTAGGTGTGCTACAGTTACGGCTTTGTTTCCGTTAGCGTTGCTAGCTCTTTGCTGTGCTACTAGTGTACCCTGTAGGTTGTAGATAGCAACAGTGTAGTCGCTGGTGTTAGCCACATGTACGTTGATGTAGCCTTGGTTTGCAGGGTTAGGATATAGTGTAACCTCCGGCGTAGTGTTGGCTGCAAGGTTTGATGCGTTTGCCGGTGTCATATCTTCATATCTGTATACTGCGCTATCGGTATTGTTATCGTATATCCAAGCTTGTGCTTGTAGATCCCAAGTTGTACTTACTCTTAGAGTAGTGTAGCCATCAGCGTTGAACTCTTCTCTATTCTTGCGAAGAGGAGTGTAGGAAGCGCTGGTGTCTACCCAGCTGTAACGGATGTACTCTTTAGTAAGAGGATTGGTAGATGTAGTTAAGGTCGTGTCCATATGGCTATTCTTCCATACGTTGTTGATGCCATCCCATCTGATGTTGGCGCTCTTGATGATCTCGCCCTGCTGGTTGTATGTGAATAAAACATGGTCAACACCTGTCCATTGACCGCCTAGTATGTAGTAGTTTATTGTTTCAGACAGCTTACCACCACTGTACGTATTCACGGTTTTACTGTTTGACGACCATGTACGTGTAGTACGGCTGAAGTTGTCGTAGAAGCTAGAGTCTGCTCCGCCGTTAGTGCTGTAGAACCATCTGGTTCTGTAAGAGGTATCTAAGATGGTAGTGGTAGGTATTTGTGTTTCTGTTAGTTGTAGCACCATGTTGTTGTTCGCATCGTAAGCGTAGTGTCTTAGCGTGTTGGTATTGAAGCCAACAGGTGCTGTAGTAGAGTAGCTAGCTGAAGCATGCGTTTGCATGTTGCCATTAGCATCGTAAGTATAGGTTTGGCGCCTAGAGCTATCCCATGTGTTGGTAACGTCGTTCCAGTTTAGGCGTAGCTCAGATGTTTTGTTGTTGTTGGCATCGTAAGTGTAGATGTACTGTCTGTCGTTCACCAAAGTAGTGCCGCTGCCCGGGTTGGTTCTAAGCTCGGTTGATTTAACCAAGTTGCCATTAGCATCGTAGTCCTTCAGTTCTTGGTAGCTCAACTGTAGTGTTGTACCGCTTTTGTCGTGCTCTACGACCTGTAGCTCGTCGTACTTAAGAGTTCCTTCTTCAAGAGCATCAACACCACCGGTAGCAGTATTACCTTGCTTGTAGATAACAGACATGGTGTCTGATATTACAAAAGCCCCGTTTTGGTAGTTGGCGTAATACCCGCTAATGATCCTAGATTGCGCAAAAAGGTTGCTGCTGCATAGCAGACCTAAAAGTAAAAGGTAATGTTTTTTCATTATAAGTAATTTGTAATCAAAGGGTTGCAAAGGTACATCGCAACGCTTTTTTATACAATACTTTGATTCTAAAAACTATCATTATTTACCAAAAAAATACTGTCATTTGTTTGTCAATACTTTATTTATGCGTGTTTCGTCCTAAAAATAGAGGGTGAATTTTTTTTCAGGTATAGCTAAAAAACAAACACTCTCCATGTAGGGGAGCGTTGTATTCATCTGTAAGTGTAAATGGAAAAAAGGGGTGTGCTATTTGGAACATGCGTGTAGCATTGCCCTCATTGCTCTTTATAGAAAGTATGTATTGACCACTTGCCAAATGTGCTACGGGTAAAGACCTTTTTGCTGCGCCGTTGGCTACATACTGCTGCATGATAAGTGTGCCTTGCAGATTGTATATAGCTATGGTGTATGCTCCTGTGGTGTTTACCTGTAGGTTGATGTTGCCACTGTACGTAGGGTTAGGATATAGTGTAAGGGTAGGGCAATTGGTTGCCAACCTGTTAGCATAGTTGTTATGTCTTATCTTTATACATATCCTCACTGAAAATCTATTTTATGAAAAAACTATTACTATTAGCTACGGCTACTTTCTTATATAGTGCTACTTGGGCGCAGGTGGCAGACCGCGACCAATGGACTTGCCAAGGGGTGCATGAAAACTTGTACGACCAACTGAACGCGGGCAAAACTGTTGTGATAGCTATGCAGGGGCTAGACTGCTCTGGCTGCAACCTTAATGCGCCGCATGTAGATAGCTTTGCTACGAATAATAAGGGTAAGATAAGGGTATGGTCGGCACTACAACTAATGGCGGGTAGTGGTGGTACTTGCGCGGGTGTGGCTACTTGGCAGCAAACGCATGGGTATGCTGATGTATTCACCTTCTTAGATTCTACCAACTACTGGATGACGAACAACCCCGGTGCTGAGTGGCTAGTGATAGACCCTTTTGATAAAAAGATAAAGTATAAGGGCTTTGATAGAAATGATGCTTTTGCTGAGGCAAGAAAAATATCCGACCCTACATCGGTAGGTAATGTATCGTTGGCAAACTATGTGAGCCTTTACCCCAACCCCGCTACCAGTGTGCTACACATCAATGCAAGCGAAGCGTATACACAAGGGCGCATCTACAATAGCATGGGGCAGATGGTGAAGGTGGTAAATGCGAATAGCAAACAGATAGACGTAACACAACTACCCGCGGGCAATTACTATCTACAGCTTACCACAAATGACAAGACCGTCAATAAACGCTTTACCGTAGTGCGGTAATATGTTGTATTTTGTAGGTAGCATTTACCTATGAAACAACTACTCCTCATGCTGTCATTACTGCTCACCTGCACGGCTGCACAGGCGCAGCGCTATCGTTTGGTGGCGGATACTTCTTATAGCCTAGACGGCGATGCTTGGGAAGATGATCTATGGAACATAAATAGCTATGTGTACAAAAAAGGCAATACTACAAATAAGTACGATAGCCTTTATCTCTATACCGGCGTTAACGGTAGTCGTACATTGGGGTATATAAATGTGCGTAAATATGACCGAAAAGGTAGGCTTGCTAAAGAACAATGGTTTGAAAAATTCGTTTTAAAGATAGATTTTGATGCGAAGAAGAACGGTGATGTAGTGTACTATAAAGATGGTGCGCTAGTCGTCATACGTTCAGACTCGTTTGTGTACAACAGCAATGGTAGCTTGGCTGCCAAGTATATCTATAAGACAACGAGCGACCTAACCAGTCAGTCTGACAATAGTAGTGATCTGATAGCCTTCCCCGGTGAGTATAAGCTATATCTGCAAAAGGGAATACAGTACAGCTACAGCGATGGTAAACTCATCAATGAACGTGTACAAGTGTACAACGATAATGGGGAAGTTGTAGATGCCCAATATACTACGAATGTGTATGATAGTAAGGGTGGAAAGGTAGAAGAAATACTTGTAGACAAGGATAATGAACTAATACGTAAGACCTATACCAGCTATATGGATAAGGGGACGGTGTATACTACTGAAAGACCTGATAACGAGCTATATGGTAGAATAGTATACAAGGCGGGCATGCATAAGACCACCTGTGCTACAGAGGGTAGAACTTATAAGTGTAGTTGCGCATTTTGGAAGGATGGTAAGCCCGAAAGGATATTAACATCGCATGAGGATACTTACAATGCCGATAGCTTGATAACAATGACCGTAGATACTAATTGGTATGACAATACCACGGGCGAAGCTATTACCAAAGAATATACCTACGATAGTGCGGGCAACCTTATAGCGGTACAACACACACGCTCATTCATAAACAATGACCAAGTAATAAAAGAATTGACGGATAAAACTACCTACACCTACGAGCAATACTAAAGCGTTATGAAACAACTACTCCTCATACTATCAATACTGCTCACCTGCACTGCTGTGCAAGCACAGCGGTATAGGCTAGTGGCGGATAGTTTTTGTAGTTATAACAATGATGGTATGCTTGATGTAGATAGTGTATTTGAGCATAAGTATAGAGCAGACAATACTACAAATGAATACGATACTTTTTTTCGTTATGAGTATGAATACGGAGAGCCCCTGCTTAAAGAAAAGCTGATAAAGATAAAGGACGAACATGGTCTTTTAGATTCTATGTATCGATACAGAGCTGTGTTAGGATATGAGTTGGATCTAGAATCGATCATCGTATATAACCGCGATGGTAATGACTTGCTACGCTCAACAGATGTGTATGGGTTAGTGTATCGTGAAGAACAGCTGAAGGATAGTCTTTATGATGAGGTGATAGGACGTAAGGATACTGTAATAGATGGAGAGCAGATGACAATAGTACGAACCAGATTTCGTCATTTTAATACATCACCCAAAATGCCTGAAGGCTATATTGTAACACAAAAAGATTCTTTTGAGTATAAGGATGGTAAGCTGTGGAAGGAAAGAAGGTATCGCTTGTTTGCAGATGGGCAGGCTTCAGGTAATATAGAAAAGTATGATTATGACGAACTAAAGATACTGAGTAAGTGTGTGGGGGTATTCATGTACAGGGATAGTAAGGTGGTAAAAAGCGAAGAATGGAATGTGCCTATGTGCGATTGGGATGAATACTATGAGTACAAGTGCACTGAGAGCAAATATGATAGCAAAGGAAAACTGCTACACTCAAGCACCTATGTGGTAGATGGTAGAGATACTATGCTCTACGATACTACTAATGTAATGCGCGATGTGCATGGTAGAGACTCTGTATATAGCTATTACACTTTTGACGACTGTGCGCCATACCCTACGGTAGTATATTATCATTATGATAGAAAAGATAGAGTAGAAAAGATCGAGACCTTTATGTGCGAAGACTTTAGCTACAGTGAGCGTCGGGATGCCTTTTGGCTACACACCGTTACCCATGTGAAGTATGATGGGAAAGGAAGGGTTGTATTGCGCAAGGTTGATCATTATGATGGCAGCTACGACGAATATGTAGGCTATGATACCGAAGATCTGCGTTATACAAAGGATGGGAACGTCCACTCCAAAACCAACTATAAAACTGTTACAGATATACGAGGCAAAACCATAATGAGCCCTTATCGCAAACACATCTACACCTACGAAGAATACTAAGCGTTATGAAACAACTCCTACTCATACTATCAATACTGCTCACCTGCACTGCTGCACAAGCGCAGCGCTATAGGCTGGTAGCGGATAGTACTTTTGAGTATGCTGCTGGTACGCTACAGTCAGTACCTACTATTGTGAAAAAGTATAGCTACCGCAAAGAGAATATGCTCGAGTGGGGCGACCCTGATAAAGACGAAGTGCCGTTCGATACATTGTATTCATGTTCACCTATTGATACCAACGGGGGGCTTGTTATTACGTCTTTAGAAGTTAGAAAATACAATAGTAAAGGTAACCCCATAGCCAACGTTAAGTATATGGCCGACTGGTTATTTAGTTTGGATGTTGAGCATCAAAAAGATGTTTCTTTTAGATTGAAGGATAGTGATACACTTATCTACAATGACAAGGGCCTATTAATTGAGCGCAGGTTTTTTGGTGGTGTTAGAATGAAGGGCAAGGATGTTATGAAAGAAATTTCAAAGAACATATATCACTATACGGGCGATAAGTGCGTAAGAGAGTTAATATACGGGTACAATGATGGTAAGCAACTAAAGTTGTATTCTGATACAAAGTACGGATATGATGTAAACGGACGCAGAGTATATGAGGATATGCGTATGGTAATAGGAGAAGATGCGGAGTATAGAACCTTTAGCAAAACAGTGTATAATAACAACGGAGACCTGTTATACTCTATGTCAAAAGATTACGCAGATACTGCATTAGATCCTAGCAAGGTTGTTTTTTCAGATACGCTTTCGTTTGGGAAGTGTACTTATATAAATGGGAGACGTATTGATTCTTTCTGGGTAGCTAAAGCTATAACAACACAAAACGGTGGTCATAAAAATAAAATGATGTTAGAAGGTGTAGGAGGGGAGTATCGTACGGATAGTTCTATCATTCGTATTGGGTTTAAGAATGTGATACCGGGATATGGGCCAGTTAAGGTAAGGACAACTTCTTCTCTTAATGGAGGAGGTTATCCAACAGTGGTAATTGAAGAATTTTTACCCCCTAAAGGTGAAGAGTATATACTATTGTCTAAAACTACCTACACTTACGAGCAATACTGATATAC
>CAZPDA010000181.1:0-6457 GCA_964585115.1 uncultured Flavipsychrobacter sp. | reverse complement strand
GCATTATCTCTATTATACGACCTCCGACACTCTAAGCCTGCTTTTAACCTAAAAGAAGGACAGTTCAACAAGGATATGAAGAAGTTTTCCATAAGAGTAGGAGAGAAAGATCCTGACGGAAAAACTATTAGAAAGATCCTGATATATGACCATACCTCCAGTTATGGTAACGATAAGCTAATTACAGCTAAAGAAGGGCAAATGCTACCTTCTCCTGATGGTAATTATCTTGTATTTAAACTGCGTGATGGTTGGCGATATGAAGAAAGTATTGACAACAAAACTCGCAAGAAAGTGCAAACACGTATGCACTTTAATAAATGGGATAAAGTATTTGATCTTACTGCATTGAAGCTGAATCGCACAGATGAAAGCCTTTTTAAGAATGCTTATCAGATGATGAATATTAAGCAGCTTACAGAAGGTATTGATAGCTTCGAGCGTTATAAGAAAAGATTGCCTGAAAAAATGGGGGGCTTCATAGGTCCTTATGTTACATACACTTCTGTAGAGGATTATAGAGATACATTTGTCAACAATATTGCTAAAGAAGCTAAAACTAAAGCTCCATTAACATATGATACATCTTTTTTAGAATATATACCTGACTCGTTAAGGCTTTCAGTTGTACAGCAAGCGATTGTGAATGTTAGAAATACTAAGAGCTACTGTGGTGTTGTGAACTCAGACAGAGTCATTAAAAATGCTTCAAATGTCAACTTTTTAGTAGAGTGGCATAGAAAAATAGTTTTGTCCTTTGCTTGTATTGTTCTATTCTTAATAGGAGCGCCGCTGGGTGCTATTATACGAAAAGGTGGTATCGGTATGCCTATGGTGGTTGCAATCATTTTCTTTGTGTTTTACCACATACTCACTAGTGTAGGTGAGAAATTGGTAAAGTCAGAAACGGTTCCTGCATGGGTGGGTATGTGGATGGCATCTGCTATATTGTTGCCGGTAGCATTATTGCTTATTAATCAAGCTAGAAATGACTCAAAAGTTTTGAGTAAGGATTGGTATCTTCGAGTTTTTAGAGGAGTTAAGTCCGTTTTCACTCGAAAAACAAATAGCTAAAAGTGTCATCTCAAAAGCCATATACTGCTTATAATACTTTTTTTTTAGTGCCATTTATAGCTTGGGTGGTTGTTGGTGGCATATTGCTGCTTACTTTTGATAAAGAGGTGCTTTTTAGGGCTGTAAACCTTAATTATTCAGCTTGGGCAGATGTCTTTATGTCTTGGGTCACAAAGCTTGGAGAAGGGCTTATTGGAGGATTAATACTATTAGTTTTATTAGGCAATACAAGATATCGTAATTGGTGGTATATCGTTACAGCTCTTGCAAGTAATGTTATACCAAGCTTTATTATACAAGCTTTGAAAAGTGGAGTAGGTGCGCCTCGTCCGTTAAAATATTTTCAACAGGCTGAATGGATCCATATTTTACCTGACTGGCATCATGTAACACATCGTAGCTTCCCGTCTGGTCATACTTGTGCTGCTTTTTGTTTATTTACATTCTTGGCGTTTTTATTGCCTCGCAAATATAGAGCCTTCGGTGCTTTTTTCTTTTTTTTAGCCTTACTTGTAGGTTATTCAAGAGTATATTTAGCTGCCCATTTCTTTTTAGATATATATGTGGGTAGCATTATAGGGGTAGTATTTACCATGTTTACATTTATGATTATGAATACCTATCAACACAAATTTTTCCGTAAAGCATAAAACTGCATAGTTTTCATGGCTAGTACATCTTTCAAATATGTTATGATCATCCTATTGGGGTCATTACTTTTTTTCCCATTTTTAGGACAAGTACACCTTTTCGATTGGGATGAAATAAACTTTGCAGAGTGTGCCAGAGAGATGATAGTGACAAAGAACTATTTACAGGTACAGATAAATTATGAGCCTTTTTGGGAGAAGCCACCATTGTTTATATGGATGCAAGTACTATCCATGAAGTTATTTGGAATTAATGAATATGCTGCGCGTTTTCCTAATGCCTTTATGGGAGTAGTTACATTAGTCACTCTATTCCATATTGGTAGAAAGGTCGTTAATGAGAGAATGGCTACATGGTGGGTATTGATATATGCTACTACATGGCTCCCTCACTTTTACTTTAAGTCTGGTATCATTGACCCTACATTCAACTTCTTTATATTCTTATCCTTCTATCAGGTGTATCGTATTAAGTATGCTTCTACGTCATATTTGCACGCTATGTTGGCAGGTATATGTCTAGGTTTGGCTGTTTTAACTAAAGGACCTGCCGCCGTGTTGATAGCTATGCTTGCTTTTGGAGTATATATGATAGTTAACAAAGGGCTTGCTGGTATCAAGTTTATGCATCTTTTACTATTAACTATATCTGCCTTACTTACTACGTCTATATGGTTTGGCTTAGAGGTTATAAATAATGGATGGTGGTTTGTTAATGAGTTTATTACCTATCAAGTAAGGCTTTTCCAAACTCAGGATGCTGGTCATGGTGGCCCATTCTTTTACCATTTTATAGTATTATTAGCTGGTTGCTTTCCTGCATCTCTGTTTTTATTCAGCTTTTTTAAGCACAAGCCAGAAATAAATGCTCAGCAAAAAGACTTTACAAGGTGGATGTGGATCATGTTTTGGGTTGTCTTATTGCTATTTTCTATTGTTAAGACAAAGATCGTTCATTACTCATCCCTTTGCTACTTTCCGCTAACATACCTTGCAGCAATAGCCATTTATACACTTGATGTAAAGAAAGTAGCGCCTTCTAAGTTGATCAAAGGCTTATTGCTATTTATTGGCTCTGTAGTAGCTATAGCGATTGCAGCCTTACCTCTAGTAGGTATGTATAAGGATAAGCTAATACCTTATATAAATGACCCTTTTGCTGTAGCGAACCTTGATGCTCAGCTTAGCTGGAGCTATGCAGAAATAGGGTGGGGGTTATTATATCTTGTTGCTATTTGGGTTTGCGTATTGATGTTTTCTAAGCAGTTTCGAAAAGGACTAATAGCATTAAGTATAGTGCAGCTCATTATATTGCAGGTTACTGTTATTCACTTTACCCCAAAGGTTGAAGCAATATCACAAAGAGCTGCTATTGAGTATTTTGAAGATCTGCAAGGAAAAGATGTATATATATATGCACTTAGCTATAAGAGCTATGCGCATATCTTCTATACGCGTAAACAGCCCCAAACTAACCCTAGGCATAACGATAGGGAGTGGTTGCTAACAGGAAATATTGATAAGCCTGCGTATTTTATTTGTAAAATAAATAAAGCCAAACAGTATAGGCAGATGCCTCAATTAGAAGAGTTAGGTAATAAGAATGGGTTTGTATTCTTTAGGAGAATGCCATGATCTATTTCTTATTAGTTTTTTAAAGTTATCTAAAGAGGGCGTGAATTATTCACACCCTCTTTTTCGTTATTAGTCATTATGCAGTTGGTAATTATAATGGTCGATCCCTACTTCTTATACACCTGTCAGTATTTTTTAAAAAATATGGGTTGTTATATTAATAAAGCCGAGCAGTAATGCTCGGCTTTATACTATTTGAATTAAGACTGTTTTAATTATCGTACAAGTACAAACTCACCAGATTGTTCGATAGTTTCACCATCACAAACGTAGCTGATGTAATAGAAGTATGTATTCATATCTTGTGGCTCATTGTTAAAGCTACCATCCCATCCGCTATTAATATCACGACCTTCATAAATCGTTTGACCATAACGGTTGAATACTTTAAATGTTTTAATATCAAAATTACCTAGAGTTAAAGCTCGGAATCTATCATTCTTACCATCATTATTAGGGCTAAATGCTGTAGGGAACTGCATTTCACAACAAGGCTTAGTTTCTATTAATAAACTATCGGTAGCGTAGCACCCAAACTCATCTTCAACTCTAAGCTTAACATATCCAGTAAAGTCAACTCTTGCATAAGTGACAGGTATATCACTATAACTATTGAAGAAGTTGCTAGGAGACCAAGCATAAGATGATGCAGGTTCTATAGTTCCTGCTGATACTTTAATACTATCGCTAGAACAAACAACGTCACCTGAAGTATAGTTAGACGCTATGATACGAGCATCAGGTTTTTCATGTACTATTACAGTATCTCTTACTGTAGACGTACATTCATTATCTGTCAATGTAAGTTCTATAATTTTAGTACCTGCACTGTACCAAAGAACACCAAATGGTCCTTGATCAGTTGCAAAGTGAGACGTTTCACCGCCATCAAAGTTCCAAGCAAAATTTTCAATAGTTGGCGTATAATAGCTAACTGTGATCAAATCAGTTTGTCCAAGACACAAATCATCTTTAGCTAATATATCAGCTGTAGGTATAGGTTTAACCTTTATAGCCTCTTCATAGCGTTGACTGTAGCAGAAGCCTTCACCTACAGATAAGAATATAGAATAAGTACCAGAACTGTCAAATTGCAATGTTATAGGTCCTTGTTCTAACCCTCCTAATCTGCGAGAGAATTCAGGGAACTCCCATCTGTATGCAGAATTAGGGAATGCGCTACCATAGTAACCAATAGTTATACTGTCGCCGGCACATATCTCATCATCAGAAGGTAGTATTAAACCATTAGGTCTGAAAGTTACTATAACATCTACTTTTGCTCTATCACTTTCACATCCGTCTATTGTTTGCGTTACATAGTAGTCTTCAGTTTTTTGAACGGTAGTACCTGGAATTGGCGCTATAGATGATGGAATTCCTCCTTGCTCATCAAAATACCATTTTAGGTCTTCACCACTTGCACTAAGCTGATTAGACATGTCATTCTCACAATAGATAAGTGGAGTAGTCACCGTAGGCTCTGATGGCTTAGGAGCTGCTGAGAAAAATATTCTTGTACGCACACTACTCTCACAACCGTCAATTATTTGAGCAGCATAGTATTCTATTGAATTCTTGGTCGTAGTATTGAAAGTAGGAGTTACCGGTATTGGCGAACCTCCTGACGCTATATAATACCATCTAATATCCTGACCGTGTAGGTCTAAAGGCTCAAATGGTTCGTTTAAACAGTATTGCGTCTTACCCGTAATGTAAGGTGGCTTAGGGTTGTTCACAGTTACTTTCGCATCAGCAGAGTCAGAAACATCTGTACCGTCTGTAACAGTAACCTTGTAAGTTTGCGTTGCTATATTGTTCCCAATTCCATAAGTAGCACCAGTATGTACTAATGAACCATTCAAATACCAATTAAAAATAGGATTTGGGATATATGCATCTGCAGAGGCTGTTAAGGTTACACTATCACCTGCACATACAGCTTTAGGCGTAACAGTAACTACTGGAGGCTGAGGTTTAGCTCTTTCAAAAATAATATTCCCCCATAGTCCTCCATTTGTAGCTGAACCTGTATTGGGCATAGAACCCCAAAAGGCACCACCTGTAATCAAGTCAACGCCATTAACTGTAAATGTCGAAGGATTAATAGTACCACTTACATTATTATAGTAGGTAGCTACTGTATCATCCATTACAAGCGCAAAACGAGCTGAAGAGTTGGGAGGAACAAAACCGTTAGCTCCAGAAATAACTTGTGTTATAGCTCCACTACCTCCTGTGCTTAATGAGATTTTCCCGGGGGATGATCCCGCAACTTTCCAGTTATTAGTAACTGTGATATTAGGAGTCCCGTTTAAGTTCCCTGCATCATTCGTATACCATAATGTATAAGTACAATCATTATGACTCCACGTAATGGGTGGGTTGACAGTAGTTATTACAGATGTGTCAATATGGAAATTTGATACTGAAACAACTTTTATAGGGTAACTATTATTGTTTTTAACAATGAATGTGTGATATGTGCTAGAACTAGAAGCTGCTAAACGCAGTCCTGTATTTAATGCAGGCGAATAAACAGTAGTAATCGTAGTCTGTGCGAATACAGATAAACTTCCTAATACCACTAATGGTAATAGTAACCCTAATCTTTTAAATAAATTTTTTACCATCTGATAAAAATTACTTGTACAAAAAACAGTCTTAAATAGTATTAAACTTAGTAGATATTACATGCTACACGTATGTATAGACATAAATCAATAACAATCCGTTGGGATTAGTTCGTCATTTTTACATACTGGGCATACAATATCAGATGTTAAAATACTAATATTTTTCAGTATCGCAAAGCGATGCTCCAAAAAACAGGTTAAATCAACGTGTTGTGGATAAACTATTATAAATCACTAAGAAACGCCATAGTATCCACGCCATCTGCATAGTCGGTCAAGCTTGGTTTTTGAGTATTGCCGAATGTTAAAGTTTGACCATCTACTACACATTGTATCTGCTCATCGTTATTTAATGATCCTATCAGAGCTGTTTTGTCATCATAATGCTCATAATGAAGTACACTAACAGCTGAGAATGGTAGTTCGTTCTCTACAAAAAGCAAAGATTCATTAGTGTAGAAA
>CAZPDA010000180.1:0-6467 GCA_964585115.1 uncultured Flavipsychrobacter sp. | reverse complement strand
ATAAAAATGAGTACTAATAATATATATCAGGATCAGTTTAACTGTAAGCAAAGTTGTTGCTTGTCTAAATAGTTGATATGTCACCAGTTTATGTCATGGAAGTACTAGATAGAATAGAAAAGAAAACCTTGGAGCTATACGGAAGGTATGGCGTAAAGGCAATGACCATGGATGATATTGCCAGGTCGTGCGGTATCTCTAAAAAGACTTTATATGAAAACTTTGCTAACAAGAAAGAATTGGTAGAGGGTATTGTAAAGAAGCTTACAGCAAGGCTTAAAAATAAATACCAGTTTACGGTAGCACATGCCAAAGATGCCATATCTGAGGTGCTGTTATCGCTTAATGGTTTAGAGCAGTTCTACAAGAATGTTAACTACATCATGATAGAAGACCTGGAGAAGTACTACTATGAAACATGGGATGGCTTTTCCAGGTTCAGAAATGAAATAGGGCTGGGGTTGGTTAGGTCTAATATAGAAAGAGGTATAAAAGAAGGTGTGTTTCACGATGAATTTGATATCGAGGTAATGGCACAGATGAGACTAAACCAGCTAGATAAGATACATAAAGAAGCTCACTCGGGCATTAATCTTCACGAGAACTTATATCAAATAACACTCCATTATTTAAGGGGATTAGCTACAGATAAAGGAAAAGAATTAATCATCAAATACACTAAAGATCAAAACAAAAGCTAAGCGTTAAAACAATGAAAGTAAGCAAAGTAATATCAGCGTTACTCTTGTCGGTATTAGCATTTGGTGCTGCACAAGCACAAACAGAACCGATGTCATTATCGGACTGTTTGAATATGGCTTTACAGCACAACCAAAGCATAGCAGTTGCTCGTCTTGATGAGCAAATTGGCGACCAGCAAGTAAGACAGACCAGAGGTAGAGCATTGCCACAGGTAAACGGCTCAGGAAACCTAACAGACAACTACAAAAGACAAGTACTAGTACTTACTGCAGGTACGTTTGGTGCTACAGAAGATCAAGTAGTACCGGTAGGTAATGTGTTCAACACATCTGCAAGTGTAAATGCTAGTCAGGCGATACTAGACCCGGCAGTGTTTACAGCTCTAAAAGCTGCACGTGCGGGTAAAGACTACTACAAGCAGAACACCAAGCAAATGGAAGAAGATGTTATCTACAGTACTGCGCAGATATACTATAGTATACTGGCAGCAAAAGAGCAGGTGAAAGCTCTGGATAGCAACATCGCAAAGCTGACCAAAATAGTACAAGCAACACAAGGACAGTATGATAATGGTCTTGCTCGTAAGATAGATCTTGACCGTATCAATGTGAACCTTACTAACTCACAAACAGATCGTTTGAGACAAATGAACCAGATAGCGGTACTGATGTCTAACCTGAAAGTGATGTTGGGTGTGCCTGTAGAAACGGAAATAGCATTAGATGGTTTGTCATTCGGAGAGATAGAGAAAGAAGTAGGTAAAACATCTCCTGCACTGGACTTTAATGTACTGGACAGAACAGAGATAAGATTGATAGATGCACAGATAACACTTACTGACTTGCAAACAAAAGCTATTCGCGCAGAGAATTATCCTAGCCTTAGTGCATTTGCAAACTATAGCTACAATGGTGTTACCAATAAGTTTGGCGATTTCTTTCAGCAAGATGGAGCTATATGGTACGGTGTAGGTGCTTTTGGACTAAACTTAAAAGTGCCATTATTTGATGGCTTGGCTCGCCAGGCAAGAACTAAGCAGAGCTACTTGCAAATGAAGCAACTACAAGTGCAAAGAGAGAGTTTGTCATTATCTCTAAAGGCAGGTTATCAAAGTGCGCTAGTGCAGATGGATAATAGTACAAGTACCATAATAGCACAGAAGAAGAACGTGCAGCTTGCAAAAGATGTTAGCTCATCAAGCGAGGCAAATTTCAATCTTGGTTTAGCTACACTTACTGATCTGTTAGAGGCACAGTCGTCTTACATAGATGCACAAAACAATTATACAAGAGCCCTGCTAGACTATAAGCTGGCTGAGCTTGAAACCATTCGTTCATCAGGAGAGTTACGTACTCTACTGTAACCACATACAAACTTTTAAAACAGTAAAACAATATAAAATACGCTAAATGAAAAAGGTTCTCTTATATAGCGCGATCGTAATAGCAGCATTGGCTTTGATCATATGGAAGCTGAATAGCAATAAAAAGAAGAATGCAGAGACTGTAGCATACGTACAAGAAAACAACTCTGGTGCTGTGCCTGTATTGGTAGCCAAGGCCACTAAAACAGTTGTAGACCCTGAGTTTACTGCAAACGGAAATTTTGAAGCTGTAGAGCAAATAGATTTCTCTGCTGAATCATCAGGACGTATCGTAGCCTTAATGGTAAAAGAAGGTTCTGTAGTAAGAAAAGGACAGGTACTTGCACGCATAGATAACCAAGTGGTAAGTGTGGAGCTAGATAAAGCTGAAGCAAACGTAAACGCTGCACGCACTAACGTAGATCGCTTTAAAAAAGCACTACAAACAGGAGGTGTTACACAGAAGCAAGTAGATGATATGGAACTGTCGTATCAAGATGCATTGGCAAGACTAGCACAAGCTAAAAAGAATGCACAGAACACATTGTTGAAATCTCCTATTGATGGTATCATCAACGCTAAGTATGTAGAGGTGGGTACTTATCTATCGCCGGGTACTAAGATATTTGAGATCGTAAATATCTCAAAACTTAAGCTGGTTGTAAATGTACCTGAACTACAAGTTGTTCAGTTGAAGCTAGGACAAGAAGTTCCTGTTACAACCAACGTTTTTCCTGAGATCACTTATAAAGGTAAGATCACATTCATAGCTGCAAAAGGAGATGCCTCTCTTAACTACCCTGTAGAAATAGAGATAGCTAACGTGTCGGGCAAACAACTAAAAGCAGGTATGTACGGTACAGCAACATTTGATATGCCTGATCAAGAGCCAAGAATGTATATCCCAAGATCAGCTTTCTATGCAGGTGTTAATAATGCACAAGTATATGTGATGCAAGACAGCATGGCTAAGAACAAGAAAGTAGTAGTAGGAAATATATATGGTGAGCAGGTAGAGGTAAGAGACGGCTTGCAAGAAGGTGACTTAGTGATAAGCAGTGGTCAGGTAAATCTTGTAGACGGGACTCCTGTTACAATACAGAAAAAATAAGCAGGTAATATTATTTAGGCTTTAAAGCCATCAGTAGATAAGCTATTATAAAATGAAAATAACAGAAATATCAATTAAACGTCCCACTATAGTAGTGGTAGTATTTACTATACTTGGGTTGTTGGGATTTCTTAGTTACAAATCGCTTAGTTACGAGTTGTTACCTAAGTTCTCAACAAATGCGATAACCATATCTACCGTTTATCCCGGTGCGGGACCTGACGAGGTGCAGAATACCGTTACCAAGAAGATAGAAGATGCGGTAGCATCAATGGAGAATATCAAAAAACTTACTTCCAGGTCTATGGAAGGTGTGTCTATAGTAACTGTAGAACTGACAACACAGGCAGATGTAGATTATAGTTTGCAAGATGCACAGCGTAAGATCAACTCTGTGTTGTCGGACCTGCCTAGTGATATTAAAACACCGTCACTAAACAAGTTTTCGTTAGACGACCTTCCTATTATCACATTATCGGCAACAGCTGATATGTCAGCAACGGAGTTTTACGATTTGATAGACCAACGTGTGTCTCCAAGTATATCAAGACTACCAGGGGTAGCTCAGATAAACATTGTAGGTGGTAGAGAGCGTGAGATACAGATAAATGTAGATGCAGATAAGTTGAATGCAAATCACTTATCATTATTACAGGTAAGGAATCTTATTACAGCAGCAAACGTTGACTACCCAACAGGTAAGTTGAAGACTACTGATAATCAAATATTAGTTAGACTATCCGGTAAATATGCTGATGTAAATACACTACGAAACCTTGTAATATCTACTAGTAAAGATGGAGCACCTGTAAGGCTTAAAGATATAGCTGATGTACAGGATGCCTCAAAAGATGCTGAGCTATTGGCAAGGCAAGACCAAAAGTCTTCCATCATATTACAGATACTTAAACAGTCTGATGCGAATGCTGTAACCGTAAGTGAACTAGTACATAAGCAGCTACATCAAGTAGAATCAGAATATAAGGCTAGTAACTTAAAGCTTGTTGTCGCATCAGATTCATCAGAGTTTACATTAGAGTCTGCAAATGACGTAATCAAAGATCTATTTATTGCCATTATACTAGTAGCAATAGTAATGCTATTGTTCTTACATAGTGCAAGAAACTCATTGATCGTAATGGTGTCCATACCACTATCATTGATAGTAACTTTTGCAGGTATGTATGCACTTGGTTTTACACTGAACTTGATGTCGCTTCTAGCACTTTCTCTTGTGGTAGGTATCCTTGTGGATGATGCGATTGTAGTGTTGGAGAATATATATAGGCATATGGAGATGGGTAAGAATAAGGTGCGTGCTGCTTTAGATGGTGTGTCAGAGATAGGATTGACAGTGACGTCTATTACACTTGTGATCATAGTTGTGTTCTTGCCTATATCATTGACCAGTGGTCTTGTATCAAATATATTACGTGAGTTCTGTATCACGGTTGTGATAGCTACTGCTTTGAGTTTGTTGGTCTCGTTTACAGTTGTTCCTTGGTTATCTTCTAGATTTGGTAAGTTAGAGCATCTTACAGGTAAAAACTTGTTCCAGCGTTTCATTCTTTGGTTTGAGCGTATGATCGAGCGATTTACAGAATGGGTGTCCGGTATCTTGAGATGGGCATTGGATCATAAATTGATCACTGTAGCAGTTGTTGTTGTAATGTTTGTTGCTTCAGTAATGTTGGTAGGTAAAGGGTTTATTGGTGGAGAGTTCATACCAAAAGGTGATAGGGGGCAGTTCATCGTGTCTATTGAGTTACCTAAAGATGCATCAGTAGAGCAAACCAACCAGATGACCATGAGAGCAGAAGCGTTCATGAAAAAACAACCAGAGATAGTGTCCTTGACTACAGTTGTGGGACGTAGTAGTGAAGATGGATTTGGTGCTACTTCTACTAATCCTTATAAGGCAGAGATAACTGTTACTATGGTGCCTGAGGATGAACGTGCAGTTAGTTCTAGTATTTATGCTGTTGGGTTGAAGAAAGACCTAAGCAAAATGCTTACAGGAGCTAAGGTGAAAACAACGCCTGTGAACATAATGGGTACTGCGGATAGAGCAGCTATTGACCTAGTAGTGATGGGAACCACACAAGATAGTGCCATGAAGTTTGCTAAAATGGCAATGATGGAACTGCAAAAAATAGATGGAGCGTTAGCTGTTAAACTATCTGTAGAAGAAGGTAACCCTGAGGTTCATATAAATGTAGACCGTGATAAGATGGCTGCTTTAGGGTTAGATATGTCTGTTGTAGGTGGGACGCTACAAACTGCATTTGCAGGTACTGCTGATGATAGTAGAATGAAGTTCCGTCAAGGAGAGTATGAATATGACATGAACCTTAGGTACGACAACTTTGATAGACGTAATGTTGATGATGTGGCAAATATGGTATTCTTGAACAACAAAGGACAAAATATTAAGCTATCTCAGTTTGCTACAGTTACTCAGTCATCAGGCCCAAGTAGGCTTGAAAGAAGAGATAAGCTAGCGTCGGTAAACGTACAGAGTCAGGTTATTGGTAGACCGTCGGGTGATGTTACTGCAGACTTCTCTAAGCGTTTGGAAGAAATGCAGAAACCTGCAGGTGTAAAGTATGTATTTGGTGGTGATGCTGAGAATCAAGGCGACTCTAACAGTACGCTTGGTGTTGCATTGCTATTGTCTATTATATTAATGTACCTGATCATGGTAGCATTATACGATAACTATGCTCACCCATTTGTGGTAATGACATCATTATTTACATCTGTTATTGGTGCGCTATTGGCTTTAGCACTTACGAATAATACATTGAACATCTTCTCGATAATGGGTATCATTATGCTGATGGGACTTGTGGCTAAGAATGCCATCATGCTTGTCGATTTTGCTAACCAAAGTAAGGAAGAAGGTTATGATACCAATGAAGCTTTGATAAGAGCGAATCGTGCTCGTCTTCGCCCGATATTGATGACTACCATCGCAATGGTGTTTGGTATGTTGCCAATTGCCTTAGCATCAGGTGGTGTAGCAGCTATTAAACAAGGTTTGGCTTGGGTAGTGATAGGAGGGTTAATATCATCAATGTTCCTGACTTTGATATTTGTACCAGTAATGTATAAAATGTTAGATAGCCTAATGGCAAGGTTTGGCTGGGGTAGCTTAGCTAAAAAACGCCTAATAGAACAGAAAATGAATTCAAATAAGCAAGAAACTTTAGAGGTGGAATCTATTCATTAGTATTCTCTATTGTTTTGGTTAATGTGTGGAACGCCCCTTTCTAGGGGCGTTTATTATAT
>CAZPDA010000179.1:0-6485 GCA_964585115.1 uncultured Flavipsychrobacter sp. | reverse complement strand
AAGCGCTCTAGCCAGCTGAGCTAATTCCCCTTGAACGGTCAACAAATATAAATAGCTCTAAACTTATTCACTAATTTTCTTGCTACCTTTATTAGCACAAAAAGTGTATGATATGTGGAAGCAGTTACTTACATATTTCTACCTGCGCAAGCGTGATGCCAGTGAGCCAAAGAACGTAAACATAAAGATGATGCACGGCATGAACCGTATCTCTATTTTACTTTTCCTTATTGCTATTATTGTAATGATAGTAAGACTAGTGCGCGGCTAAACTCACCACTTCTTCAGCAGCTTTTGCTGATGCCTTCTCTGCACCAAGCTTATTCCACAGCTCTGTATAGTCGGCTTTGAGTTCCTGCTTATAGGCTTCATCATTCAGCACTCTATTCAGGTACTGAAATAGAAGTTCTTCATTCAGGTCTTTTTGTATCAGCTCCTTCACTACTTCTTTATCCATTATCAGGTTCACCAAAGAGATGTACTTCACATCTACCAACTTGGTAGCCAACCAAAAAGATATAGGATTGCCTTTATAACATACCACTTCAGGCACGCCAAATAGAGCCGTCTCTAAAGTAGCTGTACCACTAGTCACTAATGCAGCAGTGGATTGCTTTAGCAAGTTGTAGGTCTGGTTGGGTGCTAGCAATACTTTTCTATTCCCTATCAATTCATTATAAAGCTCGTCTGGCTGAGATGGTGCTTGTGCCACTACAAATTGATAGTCAGGAAAACGGTCTACCATACTTAGCATAATAGGCAGCTTTACCTTTATCTCCTGTTTACGGCTACCGGGCAGCAATGCTATTATTGGCTTATCAGACAATTTATTGACAGGTACATTATTCACTTCCTCAGCTATCACTTCAGTAAGCGGATGCCCTACATAGGTGACATCGTACTGCCACTTATCTTCATAATAGTCTACCTCAAAAGGTAATATCACCAGCATCTTATCTACATCGCGCTTTATCTTATTTACACGGTTAGCTTTCCACGCCCATACTTGCGGAGATATATAGTACACTATCTTATAGCCCTTCTCACGTGCCCATTCGGCTATCCTAAGGTTAAAGCCCGGATAGTCTATCAGCACAAGCACATCAGGCTTATAGGCTTCTATATCCTTTTTGCAGAAGTCTATATTCTTGAGGATGGTCCTAAGGTTGGCCAATACTTCTACAAAGCCCATAAAAGCAAGGTCTTTATAATGCTTGACCAATGTAGCACCTGCGGCTACCATACGATCTCCACCCCAGCAGCGCACATCTGCCTGCGTATCTTTTTTGTGTATCTCTTTTATCAGATTGCTGCCATGCAGATCTCCGCTGGCCTCTCCCGATATAATGTAGTAGCGCATCTAAGCTATTTTATACCCACACAAACTTCAGCAATATTATCAATAGCGCATAAAGCATGGTCGCTATCAATATACCTCTGGCTGTAAGGTCCAGACGCTTATTGGTATAGTAGATAAAAGGTATCAACTCTGCTATCAAGCTCAAGCTTAGTAGCGTAGCAGCATCTTTATGATTGCGGGATAATGCACTAAAGAAATCGCCTACCGACATAGTTCCGCTATGCTTAATAAAATATATTAGCAGTAGACCTAATATCGGCATGATGAGACCTATAAAAAAACCTAATATGGGGACATTGCGTTTCATAATGCTAAAAATATAGTGCTAATATACGAGCTTATAATAGATATTGCATACTGCAAACATAAAGACGTAAATTTGCACACAAACTTGTATATAGGCATATGAACTTTAAACTGAATAACATACCCGAGCGTACACAAAAACCAAGAAGCCATGGTTTGACCATGGTGATGGATAAAGGCATGGGGCATGATGATGTTAAGAACTTTATGGCAGTTGCCTATCCTTATGTTGATATAGTAAAACTAGGATTCGGTACTGCATTCGTTACACACAACCTTAGAGAGAAGATAGACATCTATCGCTCTTATGATATACCTGTATACTTTGGCGGCACATTGTTCGAGGCCTTTGCTATACGCGGTCAGTTCAATGACTACATTGAGGTAATAAAAGATTATAACCTTAAGTATGTAGAAGTATCGGATGGCTCTATTACCATACCGCACGAAGAGAAGTGTAAATACATAACAGAACTAGCTAAGCATGACGTTACCGTACTATCAGAGGTAGGGTCTAAAGATGCAACACATATCATACCACCATACAAATGGATAGAACTGATGAAAGCTGAGCTTGAGGCAGGTTCTACTTATGTTATTGCAGAGGCTCGCGAGTCTGGTAATGTGGGTGTATACCGCGGCAGTGGTGAAGTGCGCGAAGGTTTGGTACAAGAGATACTTACCCAAATACCTTACGAAAAGATAATATGGGAAGCTCCGCTTAAAGCTCAGCAAGTATACTTCTTAGAACTACTAGGCGCAAACGTTAACCTTGGTAACATAGCACCTGCAGAAGTACTACCGCTTGAAGCTACCAGAAACGGTCTTCGTGGCGATACCTTCCACTTGTTCTTAAACAAATAAGAGACTTTTTATGCAGTCGGTATATGGCTTGATAGGCTATCCATTGTCGCACTCTTTTTCTCCCGGTTATTTCAAGGAGAAGTTTGCGAAAGCAGAGATAGACGCCGTATACCGACTTTTTCCTTTAGCTAATATCAAAGAGCTACCAAAGCTACTTGCAGAGCACTCTTCACTATCCGGGCTTAATGTCACCATACCTTATAAAGAGCAGGTCATCCCTTTCTTAGATGATATAGACGAAGCAGCAAAAACTATAGGTGCGGTCAATTGCATTAAAATAAATAGCAACAAACTCAAAGGATACAATACCGACATTATTGGCTTTAAAAAAAGCCTAGCCCCATTATTACAACAACAACATACTAAGGCATTGATACTAGGTACTGGCGGTGCTGCAAAAGCAGTTGCCTATGTACTTGATAAGTTCAACATTGACTACAAACTAGTATCCAGTTCTGGCAAAACTGACACTATAGCTTATGAAGACATTAGCACAGCTACAGTACAAGAGCATACGCTTATCATCAATACCACCCCATTGGGTATGCACCCTAATACCGACGCTTGCCCTGATATACCATATTCAGCACTAGGAGAAGCACACCTTCTATACGACCTCATCTACAACCCAGAAGAAACCACCTTCTTAAAAAGAGGTAAAGCTCAAGGAGCAAACACTAAGAATGGTTACGAAATGCTAGTGTTGCAAGCAGAAGCGTCTTGGGACATATGGAATAGCTAACCCACAGTATAGTACACACAGGTGGTCAAGAAGTTGCGCACAAAAGGTATGGCACTAATAAGCGGTGTTTGCCTTCTAGCCTTTACACCAAACTTATACTTGTATATCGGGTTGAAGAGGTAATGCTGTTTCTTCTTCACCTGCAATCCACTATTCTTTACAATACGTTCAAAACGCTCTATAGTGATACGTGTATCATACACTTCTTCCAGATCTCTTTGTATACGCTCATCCTCACCTATCATTTTTAAGATGCGCATATATATTGGCTTTGGCAAGATGTGGTAGTAAGGCATCATTCCTACCTTGTTTCTGCACACCTGCTGATGACCACCAAACGGCATATACCATGGCGGGAAACCAAAGAATATCTGTCCGCCTTTTTTCAAGAACCTTTTAAGATGAGGGATAAAAGCTTCTTGGTTAGGTATGTGCTCTATCACATCTTTTAGGATGATGATGTCGAAGCTTTCTTTATACTTCTCTACAAAGTCATCATCATATACATTCTTGCAAAGGAAGGTTGCCCTATCTTTTGCCACATAGTCAGACAAGTAGTCGTTAGCTATATCTATACGCGGACAATCCAGGTCTACACCTACTACGTTGCAGCCTCTTTCTAAAAAAGGAACAAGAACACCAGCTTCACCACAACCAACCTCAAATACCGTAACGCCTTCGCCTATTGTATGAGTTTCTTCTATGAAAGGGAGAACGTACTCTTTGGAGTTATTTACTTGCTGTTCGTACTTTACCTTATCGTCCGTATGTTGCTTTAGCGCCACTTATCTGATACTTATTTTTTAATAGACCGCTAAAGTTAAGCGTTTAGATCTTTTTGCAAACTATCTAATATGGTTAGTTGTTTTTTGATGCTCTCATTATGTATCATCTCGTATAGTTTGATGATGAACTCTTTTGACAGCTCTAACTGCTGTGCACGCTCCCCTCTTGTCTTTACTATATCTCTCCAACGTTCAGGTTGGTAGGCGGTCATATTGCACTCATTCTTTACCACACCTATCTTCTCGCTTAGCTCCATTCGTCTTGCTATCAGGTCTATTATCTCCGCATCTACACCATCCATTATATTACGCAGATATTCAAGACCTAACTCCTTACTCTCTGCAACATCACCCTTATCTCTTATCACCAAAGCAGCCAATAGCTCTGATAGCTCATGTGGTTTTAGCTGTTGTTGTTTATCACTCCATGCCTCTTCGGGGTTAGGGTGCGTCTCTATCATCACTCCTTCAAAACCCATATCCATTGCCTTCTGCGCAACACTTACCACCAAGTCTCTTTTACCCGATATATGGCTAGGGTCGCAAATGATAGGCAAATCCGGGTTACGTCTTTTCAGCTCAATTGGTATTGGCCAGTTAGGCTGATTACGGTATACTGACGCTGCATTGTAAGTAGAAAACCCTCTGTGTATTGCTGCTACGTCCTTAACACCTGCTCTCTTTATTCGCTCTATAGCCCCTTCCCAAAGGTCTACATCAGGATTAACAGGATTCTTTACCATCACAGGCACATCTACGCCCTTTAGCGCGTCTGCCACTTTCTGTACCTGAAAAGGGTTGACGGTAGTACGCGCACCAAGCCATAGCACATCAACATCATATTTCAATGCAAGCTCTACATGTGCAGGCTCTGCTACTTCTACAGTAACAGGTAGCCCATACTCCTTCTTTACCATTGCCAACCACTTCAGTGCATCCTCACCAATACCTTCAAAAGAGCCTGGCTTAGTTCTAGGCTTCCACACACCTGCACGAAAGAGGTTTATACCCATAGCCTTTAGCTGAGCTGCAATGCTCATCACCTGTTCTTCCGTTTCCGCACTGCAAGGGCCTGCAACCAAAAATGGCCTTTTTACCACATCGAAATAAGACATAATGCAAATATAGCTTGCTATGGTTAAGAATAGCTTCAGTAGTTTTTATAGTACTATTCGCATTAGCGGCTATCTTTGCGCCATGAACAAAATGCCTGACCTTACGGAACTGAAGGAGGGTTGTGTACTACTGGTAGACAAACCTTATGAGTGGACATCGTTTGACGTTATCAATAAGCTACGCAGACCTGTAAAGGCAAAAATGGGGCACTGCGGCACACTAGACCCACTAGCTACAGGGCTGCTGATATGCTGCACGGGCAAGTTCACCAAAAAGATAACCGACTATCAAAAGCTTCCTAAAGAATATACGGGCATCATTCACCTTGGTGCTACTACACCTACCTACGACCTGGAAAGCGAGCCTGAACACCAAAAACCTGTTGACCACCTAACTGAAGAACAGATATTGGAAGCTACCAAACAGTTCACTGGAGACATACAGCAAGTACCACCCATACACTCTGCTATTAAAAAAGGCGGTAAGCGCGCTTACGAGTTTGCAAGAGAGGGTAAAGAGATAAAGCTAGACCCGAGGAACATTACCATCAGCGAGTTTGAGATAACAAAAATATCTCTGCCTGAGATACACTTTAGAGTAGCATGTAGCACGGGCACCTACATTCGCTCGTTGGCCAACGACTATGGCGAAGCTCTAGGCTGTGGCGGATACCTGCAAGAACTACGCAGAACCAAGATAGGCCAATTCAATGTAGACGAGGCTTCAACCATAGAGCAGCTAATAGAGCATTGGAAAGAACAAAAAGCAGCAGAATAATTTTGTTGTTTTTTTGTTGCAATTTCCTTTCAATATTCGGCATAGTATTATGTCCGTTTCATAACTACTTACCCTACTGCACCTTACAGTTTTACAGTATTCCTATTTGCTGCATTTTGTTGCAAATAAGCTTTATCCGCGCATTCTCAAAGAACTTAACAACTACAAAAACACAATATTTTAACAACACAAATGACAACAAAAAGTCTTGCCGCAAAACACAGCAAGACTTAAATATGGTTGTCAATACTACTTTTAAATACTAGTACTCGTCTTCGTTGAAGAAGAAATCCTCTTGTGTAGGATAATCAGGCCAGATATCCTCAATACCTTCGTATATCTCACCCTCGTCATCAAGCTCTTGCAAGTTTTCTACTACTTCTAATGGAGAGCCTGAACGAATAGCATAGTCTATTAACTCATCTTTTGTTGCCGGCCATGGCGCGTCCTCTAAGTGTGATGCTAATTCTAAACTCCAGAACATATTATAATTTTTATTATTATATTATTGATTTCCGCAAATGTAACTCTTCAT
>CAZPDA010000178.1:0-6490 GCA_964585115.1 uncultured Flavipsychrobacter sp. | reverse complement strand
ACCTAATGGTAAAACAGCGTATGAAATACCAGTAGTTGTGCATGTGATCTATACTAACGAAAAGTCGGCATATAACGTTAGTGATGCAAAGATCGAGCGGATGATCGACTACTTAAGCGCCTCTTACCAAGCAGATTGGGCTGGCTATCCTGACACTACAAATGGAGGTACTCGTATCCCATTAGTATTCAAACTAGCAAAGCGTACTCCTGGCTGTACCAGCACAAACGGTATAATCAGAACTGAAGTAACATCTACCCAAGACACTGCATATTATAACAATGGTGTAGAACTAAGCACAGGTGCAGGTACTCCTGAGATAAATGTTAAGAACTTAAGCCGCTGGCCTAACACTCAGTATTATAATATATGGATTGTAAATAAGATAGATGGTGCTGATGGTCTACCGGGCACATCTGGTCCATATACAGCAGGTTATGCATACTTCCCTGGTGCTAGCCCGGCTGTAGACGGTACTGTAGTATTAGCTAGCCAAGTAGACTCTGGTAAAGCTACTATTACACACGAACTTGGACATGCTATGGGTCTATATCATACATTCCAAGGAGATGCAGGTGGTGCTACTTGCCCTCCTACTACAAGTTGTGCTACCACAGGAGACCTTGTTTGCGATACAGAACCTCACAAACGTTCTGTATTTAATTGCCCATCAGGCATAAACGCGTGTACAGGTAACTCTTATAACAATGTTACGCACAACTTCATGGACTACTCTAATTGTAAAGATAGATTCACACCAGGACAGATGGCGCGTGCTATGTATCAGTTCTTAGACTCCAGAGGAGACCTTATAACATCTTTAGGAGCTACACCGCTTCCATCTAGCTCTATACCTACAGCTTGTATACCAACATATGGCAATATCGCTGTGCCTCAAAACTATGGTCCGAGAAATATAAAAATATTACATGGCAATACAGGAGATACGCTAATGAACGTTACTTCTAGCGGTTATATTGGTGATGGTAACTTAGTACACTATGATAGAACATGTGAGCATATGGTAACCTTATCAGTAGATAGCACCTACGACATAAGCGTACTTACAGCACCTGGCGAAAAAGTAAAAGTGTATATAGACTATAATAATGATGGCGTATTAGGCAACTCTAACGGAGAATCTTTTGTGTTAAATAGTAGTAATCCTCATACTACGTCATTTACAGTACCAACAACTACAAACGTTACACAATGTACGCCAATACGTATGCGTGTAGTGTCTGACGTTAACAGTGGTAGTGTTGATTCTTGTGGTACAATATCTTATGGTCAAGCGGAAGATTACCTTGTAGTAATTAAAGGTACCAATGCTGCAACTACAGCATCAGTATCTATTAACAACCCACCAATTGGGGGTAACCCTTCTTGCTTTGGCACTACACTTACCTTTATTGCAACGCCAGGATCAGGTAGTGCTATACCAACAGGTTATCAATGGTATGTAAATAGCACTGCAAAAGCCGGAGAAACTGATGATACAATATCACGTAGTGACTTTGCTGATGACGATACTGTAAAGGTAAAAATGTACTTCAGTAACTTGTGTGGTATAGACTCTGTGTGGTCTAACCAAGTAGTTGTTCAGCGTGTTACAACAGTACCTCCACAAGTAACTATTGGTGTTACAGGTGGTACATTACCAACATGTTTAGACGATACAGTTACATTCTCTGTTACTGGAAATGTAAACCCGGGTAGCTCTCCAACATATTATTGGACAGCAAATGGCACTCCAATTGCGGGAGCGACGGGACCTAGCTACAAAGCATATCAACTAACTGCTAATACACAGATTAGAGCTGTAATGCATTCTTCTGCTGGCGCACCTTGTGCTTTGCCAGACTCTGCTATATCTAATGCGATGACCATTACATATACAACTAAAACACCTTCTGTAAACATAGCACTAACCGTAGGTACTAACCCTGGCTGCGCAGGGCAAACACTTCAATTTACGGCTACACCTACTGTTGGAGGTACTAATCCACTATACCAGTGGTTTGTAAATGGTTCTCCTGTAACAGCAGTTTCTACTTCAAATACATATTCAACAGCTACTCTTAATGATGGTGATAAGGTAGCGTGTAGACTTACCTCTAGTTCTTTGTGTGCATCTCCTTCTACAGTACCATCAAATGAGATCGAGATCATACACCAAACTATAACTGCCGATATTACTATCGCTGTAGCAATAGGCGGCAACCCAGCATGTCAGGGCAAGCCTGTTACTTTCTCTGCTAATACTACTAATGCAGGCGCGAATCCTAACTTCCAATGGTTGATAAACAACACACCAGTAAATGGTGCTACAGCTCCGATATTTGCTACTAGTTCACTTAACAACAATGACATTGTAAGGTGCGTACTTTTAGCGACTGACCCATGTGTTGATAATCCAATAGACACATCTGATGGCATTACAATGGGTATAACCCCTAGCTTGAATCCATCGGTAACAGTAGCTATTACTCAAGGAAAAAACCCAGGTTGTTTGGATTCACTAATTGAATTTACAGCTACTGCTACAGACTTAGGTGCTAACCCTAATTATGTATGGCTAATTAATGGTACTCCAATCTTCCCAGGTTCAGTATTTAGTACTACTGCACTATTAGATGGTAATACCGTGGCTGTAAGAGCTAACCAAACAGATGGAGGATGTTATCTGCCAGATACCGTATTCTCTTCACCTATTACAATGCAGCGAACTAAGACTCCGAACCCTCCGATCATTTCACTTATTGGCAATCAGATGGTGACCAACATAAGCGGATCATTTATATGGTTTGGCCCTAACGGACAAATGACGGGTGGAGAAAATGGTGTTATAGAGCCAAAAGATCTAGGCCCTTATTATGCTGTTACAAACGATAATGAGTGTTACTCTCTTCCTTCTAATGTTTTGACCATCACACTACTAGATGTACAATCTCTTAGTATGAATGACATGAAGGTTTATCCTAACCCTACAAAAGGTCAATTAATAATAGACTGGAAAGGCGAAGTAGTAACAATGGATATAAAAGTAACTGACGCACTTGGTAAGGTTGTAATGACAGACGACGTAAACCAAGCATCTCGTAAGACGCTAAACCTAGAGCGTTTAGCAAATGGTATATATTACATCATGTTAACAGACGACGAAGGTAAGACGGGAACTATCAGAGTTACCCTCAATAAATAGTTGATCGATAACAGAGAATCACAAAGAAGAAAAGGCTGCGCAATTGCGTAGCCTTTTTCTTTTACTAATAAGTTGCTTTATCCCTTACTCTTCATTCTGATATACCCGTTTTACGCGTTGGGATATTCCGGTCATCACCTCATATGGGATCGTGCCTGCCCATTCTGCTAGCTTTAGCACAGGTAGCTCTATACCAAAAACTAAAACCTCATCTCCTTCTTTTGCTTCAGGAATGTCTGTTATATCTATCATACACATATCCATACACACTACCCCCACTATAGAGGCTTTCTTACCATGCACTAACATGTATGCCTTACCATTACCAAGAGCACGTGGATAACCATCAGCATAACCAATAGAGACAGTAGCTATACGCATATTCTTTGTTGCTGTAGCTTTTCTTCCATACCCTATTGTTTCTTCAGGATCAATATGCTTTATCTGTGCTATGGTAGTTTTAAGTGTACCAGTATGCTGCAGCTCTTGTTGGATAACACTGCCTGAATCAATACCATATAGTCCGATACCTAGGCGTACCATATCATAATGCAGCTCCGGATGTCTGCTAATGGCTGCTGAGTTGCAGATATGTTTTAATGGTTTATAACGCAACTTAGCTACAAGTATATTACTCATTTGCTCAAACGCGTTGGCCTGATTATCAGTAAAGCTATCTTGACCATGATCTTCACTAGCAGCTAAGTGGCTAAAAATACTAGCTATATAAACGCGAGAACTGTCGCTAATGATGCTAGACAACTCTTCAATATCTTCCTCCTCAAAACCTAGTCTATGCATTCCAGTATCCAGCTTTATATGGATGGGGTAATCTTCTACCTGCAGTGTTTTTGCAATACGCAGGAATGCATTAAGAGAATTAAAATTGTATATCTCAGGTTCCAACTTCCAAGCTATCATACGATTGAAGGAATTCATATCAGGGCTCATAACCATAATTGGCAGATTGATTCCCGCCTTCCTCAGCTCTACCCCTTCATCAGTATAGGCTACTGTTAAATAGTCTACTCCATGATACTGCAACTGATTAGCTATCTCAACACTACCACTACCATAAGAAAATGCCTTGACCATAGCCATTACCTTTACATTAGGTTTCAGCTTAGCTCTGTATACATTCAAGTTGTGCTTAATAGCAGAAAGGTCAATAGACAACACCGTTTGGTGAACCTTTTGCTCCAACATCATGCTTATATTCTCAAACTTATAGCTACGAGCTCCTTTCAGGAGTATTGCCTCTTTTTCAAATGAGAATAAGTGGATATTCTTCAGAAAGTCTTCGGTTGACTTATAGAATACACTTCTTATATTCTTATACGCTCTAAAATGTGCTTTGTTGTTGTATATAATAGGACCGATACCAATAAAACGATCTACATGCCTATCATTAAGCAGGTCTGCTATTTTCTGGTATAGCTCTACATCAGGCATTCCCAATTGTAGCATATCTGACATGATAACAGTACGCTGCTTATGTTGTTGTTGTTGCTCTAAGTATTCTAACGATATGAGCAAAGAGGTAAGATCAGAGTTGTAGGTATCATTGATAATAGTAGAATCATTAACACCACGCTTTAACTCCATACGCATTGATACAGGTTGCAACACTTTCATACGCTCTTCTATCACCTCTTGGTCTATACCCAACAAGAGCATGACACACCAGCAATGTATCGAATTCTCTATAGATCCTTGATCTGTGAAGGGGATACTAATGCTCTGTTCTTCGTTGTTGATTAATGCTGTAATTAGCGAAATACCTTCAGGTTGCTTTTCAATATTCAATACCCTAAGATCAGCATGTTCTTTCTGAGACCATGTAAAAGTTTCTATATCGCCGCCATAGCCAAACCCTCTTGTATTATTTGTATTACCCGCTATACACTGGTTTATATCAGGGTAATCTTTACAGTATATTAATTGCTTAGCTCGTTTAAAAAGGTGCAGTTTTTCATTTGCCTTCTGACGCATGCTCATAAAACCCTCACTATGAGCCTCGCCTATATTTGTAAATATACCTATAGTAGGACTTATGATCTCCTCTAGTCTATCCATCTCACCGGGCTCCGATATACCCGCCTCAAATATGCCAAGCTCATCGTTAGGGCCCATCATCCATACAGATAACGGTACACCGATCTGAGAATTATAACTCTTTGGGTTCTTTACAATATTGAAGGACGGATCTAGTAGCTGCCCAAGCCACTCTTTTACTACGGTCTTACCATTACTCCCTGTAATACCTATTACAGGAACGTCATATAGTTTACGATTTTGTGTTGCTATTTGCTGTAGTGCGGCGAGCGTATCGTCTACCTTAATAAAGCTTGCAGAATGGTACAAAGAAGTATCTACATCTTCACTCACCAAAAAACTACGCACACCCTTTTTATAAGCATTAGCTATAAAATCATGTCCGTTTCTTCGACTTGTCTTTATTGCAATGAACAATGTGTACTCCGGTACAGCAATTTTACGAGAGTCAATTGATAGGTTAAAAACGACCCTATCTTGCCCCTGTACTATCCATTGGCCATTGCACCATTGTCTTATTCGTTCCAGCTCGGCCTTAGCGGGTGTTTCCATACATTAGTTTCTAATATTGAATAATGCTTGGGGTGTAAGTTAGCATAGAAACCTGTTATATATTCATATCAGCATACCATTGTAGCTGATATGTAACTCTAAGCTTGTTGTATCAATATATACAGTGCGGTAAGCGCCTCCTTTATCAGGCATGTATATTTTGTATCCTTTCTTTATTTGATAGGCCTTGTTCTGATTGATATTTTCATTAGATGTTTGGTTATAAGTACTATCAAAACATTTGCAACTAGCTATATCATTAATAATTCGTTTTGCATCTTTATCAGAAAGATGCAAAACATATGTACGTGTTTTAGTAGTATTTTTAAACCCTTTCGAAACTTTAGTTATCTCATAATCATCTTGTAAGGCTATATTGACTGCTGCTAAATCAGCATCTATATTAGAATTCAGAATAGGTTTACACGAAGACACGCTGTACAAAACAAGAAAAACAAGAAAGCACTTTTTCATGATAGTTACTTTTTGCTCTTTAAATTATACAAATGAGGCGAAAATAGCGGTTAATTACCCTGCTCGTAAAACTCATACCCCCTACGAAATATCTTATCAAAAGTGCCTACCTGAATAATAACAGTGTCTTTATGATCAATGACAGAATAGAAACGATCTCCATCGGAATCAGTTTCTATATCTACATCAGGGAACAGTCTATTT
>CAZPDA010000177.1:0-6505 GCA_964585115.1 uncultured Flavipsychrobacter sp. | reverse complement strand
AATTAATAAACAACTAAAAGTACTAACATGAATTTCAATAAAACACTAAGAACCGCAGCTGTTATCGCAACATCAGTTCTGATATTTACTGCTTGTAAGAAAGATGACGATACAACAGTAGTAGACCCAAACCCTAACACAGGAGAGAACGTTAGCCAAATGCACTTCATGCTTCACAACTATTTTGATGGTAATGAGATAGAGCTGAATACTGGCAACTATACCAATCAGCAGAATGAGCAAATGACCATATCAATGATAAACTATTGGTTTACGAACGTCAAGTTCATAAAAAGCGATGGTAGCGAGTATGCGGAAGAAGAAAGTTATCGTTTGATAAGAGGTGATAAGCACGGTTCTATGCACTTCCATGTAAGTGATGTACCTAATGGTTCTTACAAGGGTGTGAAGTTTATGATAGGTGTAGATGTGCCAAGAAATACCAGTGGTGCGCAAACCGGTGCATTAGACCCTGCTATAAATGGAGATATGTTTTGGAGCTGGAATACAGGGTATATCCAATTTAAGCTAGAAGGTACTTCTCCTGTATCTACTAACACAGACCAGAGTTATAGATACCATATAGGTGGTGTGGGGCAAGGTATGGAAACACCAAGAGAGGTAACGCTAATGTTCCCTTCAGAAGTAACAGTTGGTGAGAAGGATGGGTCTATCCACTTGATAGCAGATGTAGATAAGTTCTTTGGTCCGTCTACGCCGGTAAGCATTGCTAATATGTCTAGCATGCACCACCCTAATGCTATGGCTGCTAAGATAGCCGACAACTATGCACAGATGTTCCGCATAATGAAAGCGGGTAACGAGTAGGCGTTTTTACAAGAATATAGAAACACAAAGATTGTTTTGGTTATATGAAAAGGGCCACCCGATATGGGTGGCTCTTTGTTTAGGTCAATGTGTTTATCAGCTCTTTCACCTTGTCACTTACCAAGTCTCGTATCTTATTGAATTCGTCTCCTTCCATATGTCTGGGGTCGGGTATCTGCCAGTCTATATGCTGCTTAGCAGGCATCCAAGGGCAAGCGTCTCCACAGCCCATAGTTACCACCGCATCAAAGGGTGCAAGGTCCTTCACCTCGTCTATCGATTTGCTATCGTGAGTGCTCAGGTCGTAGCCCAGTTCTTTCATCGCTGCAATGGCTTTCGGGTTTACAATGCCCGATGGCTTAGAGCCAGCACTGTATGATTCTATTTTATCGCCGCCATGTATCTTGGCAAATGCCTGAGCCATTTGGCTGCGGTTACTGTTCTCTATACAAACGAAAAGTAGTTTCATCTCTATGTGGTTTGTGTTTGGTTGCTATAATATTTTTTGCGAAACCAGAAGGCAAGGTTCACCAATGCTATCAATGCAGGCACCTCTACTAGAGGACCAATAACGCCTACAAATGCCTCGCCTGAATTGATGCCGAATACACCGATGGCTACAGCTATTGCCAGCTCAAAGTTGTTGCCCGTAGCTGTGAAGGCTATTGATGTATTCTTAGAATAATCAGCGCCCATGCGCTTGCCTATCAAAAAGCTGAACACGAACATCAATACAAAGTAGATGACCAGCGGTATAGCCACGCGCACTACGTCCATAGGTATCTGTACTATAAGTTCACCCTTCAGGCTGAACATGACCACTATGGTAAATAGTAATGCGATAAGTGTGATAGGAGAGATGAACGGAACATACTTTGTGTTGAACCATTCTTCACCCTTTAGCTTGATGAGTGCATAGCGGCTAATGATACCCGCTAAGAAAGGGATGCCTAAGTATATGCCTACACTCTCAGCTATCTGCATAATGGTAATGTTTACCTCTATGCCTTCGTACCCGAAAATAGGTGGTAGCACTGTGATGAATACATAAGCATAGATGCTGTAGAATATTACTTGGAAGATACTGTTAAGTGCTATCAGCCCCGCTGCATATTCTCTGCTACCATCAGCAAGCTCGTTCCACACTACCACCATAGCTATGCATCGTGCAAGGCCAATGAGTATCAAGCCCACCATATACTCAGGGTATCCATTGAGGAAGAGTAGGGCGAGAACAAACATCAGTATCGGTCCTACAACCCAGTTAAGAAATAGCGACGTGCCTAGCACTTTCACATTGCTGAACACCTTACCCATCTGCTCATACTTTACCTTGGCTAGTGGCGGGTACATCATTAGTATCAAACCCACTGCCAATGGTATATTAGTAGTTCCGCTAGACATACTATTGATGCTATCGGCAACACTTGGTTTGAAGTAGCCTATAGCCACACCTATGGCCATGGCTAAAAATATCCATAGTGTGAGATTCTTATCTAAAAAGCCCAGCTTCTTTCTTTCTACCGCCGGGGCGCAATTGTTTGCTGACATGTGTTACTAGTTTGCTGTTCTCAGATTTTGAGCGTATGCGTTAGGTAATATGCTTTCTTCTACAGCTTTTGCCGCTTTCTCTACATCGTAGTTTACTCTTACAAACTCAACAGAAAGACTGTTCTTGTCTTTAATGCTTAGTGTCTCGTTGTATGTAAGAATGGTATAGCATGCTCTTATATCTCCATCTTTTGGTTTGCCTACAGAGCCTATATTAATAGCATGGCGATATCGTACATCGTTCTCTAGACCTTCCTCTAGTATCCTATGATAAGGTTTGTGAGTATGCCCAAATAGCATGATATCTGCATTAGCATCCTTCATTATTCTTAACAGACTTTTCTCTTGTCTGTCTTCAAATAGGTATTCGTTTATTCTGCGAGGGCTGCCATGTACCATCAATATATTCACCTGCTCATCTCCGTTCTTATGTATCAGCGATATATGTGCAGGTAGCGAGCGTAGGTAAGCACGTTCGTGTGTGCCTATTTCTTGATTGGTATAGGCTATAGACACAGCGCCGTTAGCCTTTTCGTCATCTGTTTTGTAAGCACAACCACAGTCGTCACTATTCTTACCAATGCCATCATCATAGTTGCCTGCAATAGTAGGTATGCCTCTTGCTCTTATGGTATTAGTTACCTCATTAGGCCATATGTTGTAACCCACAAGGTCTCCCAAGCAATAGATGGCGTCTGGAGCTTTATCGTCAATGTCTGCTAATACCGCTTCTAATGCAGGCAGGTTTGCATGTATGTCTGAAAATAGTGCTATCCTCATCTGTATTTTTTTTTAGTATTAGCAACAGCCCGAACCGGGTGTGCAAGCTTGTGGTTTCTGTGCAAATACTGTTACGCTGTAGATACCGGTCTCCCCATTCTTGAACTGCTCTATCTCCTCTGCGCTCAGGTATTTATCCAGTATGTCGTTTGGGATGATTATTTCTTTTTCTTTCTGCAAAGTGATGTTGGTAAAACCGTTCTGCTCTATCAAGTCTAAGTAGTCTTGCTTTTGTATCGCACCGCTCACACAGCCCGCATACATCTCTGCCGCATTGCGTAGGTTGTCTGGTAAGTCGCCCACCAATACCACATCAGATATGCTGAAGTGCCCACCTGCTTTCAATACACGGAATATCTCTTTTACTACACCGTCTTTGTTTGGCACAAGGTTTAGCACACAATTGCTCACCACCACATCTGCAACGTTTGCCGTTACAGGCATTTTCTCAATATCCCCTTGGCGAAACTCCACATTGTTGTAGCCCAACTTATCTGCATTGGCGCGAGCCTTGTCTATCATAGCCTCAGTAAAGTCTATACCGATAACCTTGCCCGTTTCACCCGTTGCTGCACGCGCTACAAAGCAATCATTACCTGCACCGCTACCAAGGTCTATCACGGTGTCTCCCGTCTTTATCTGTGCAAACTCAGTAGGCAGCCCACAACCCAAGCCAAGGTCGGCATCGGCATTGTAGCCCTCCATTTGGGTATAGTCATCACTCATGATGTTGTACACCTCCGTACTGCATCCACCACTACCGCAGCAAGAGCTCATGTTGGTCTCTTTGTCTTGTAGTGCTATCTCGCTGTATTTTTGTTTTACTATGTCTTTCAACTCCTGATCTGTAGGCATTGTATTGATTTTTAGTGTGATAATATATAGAGAGTAGTACCCCCGTATAGCACAGGGGTACTGTTGTTATTCTTTAGCAGCAGCCTGTGCCCTCACCGCAACCTACACCGCCACAGCAGTTTGGTTCATCGGTTCCGCAGCAGTTACTGTTCATTTGGATGTTCTTCATAACTCTATTGTTTTATATGGTTATTGCAATATTACGATGAATAGTGTCAAAAAAATACTAGCAACAGCTACTCTTATTCTCAGGTAGTTCTTTAAAGAACGTACTGAAGAACGTTTGGTACTCCGACCACTTCTTCGGGTTGATGCAATAGCAAACACTGGTACCTTCTATGTTGCCTTGTATTAGCCCCACCTGTTTGAGCTCTTTGAGGTGTTGCGAAATGGTGGGTTGTGCCAAACCCAGAACATCTACTAATGTACCGCACACACAGCTGTTAGTTTTTATAAGATACTGCAGTATAGCTATGCGGGCAGGGTGTGCCAGCGCCTTGGCCATGGTAGCCAGCTCGTTCTGCTTTTTGGTAAATAAGTCTGTTTTAGTAATACCCATTGCTTAAACTATTCATTGCAATATTACGATTAATGAATATTGTGTCAAAATAAATATTGTTAATACTGATATTGACTACCCATCATTCAATGCCTCTAACAAATTATGCTTGATGGCAAAAAGTATCAGTCCTGCTTTCGATTTGATGTCGTATTTCTCAAACAGTGCTTTACGGTAGCCGTCTACCGTACGGCGGTGCACTTGCATAATGTCTGCTATCTGCTCATAGGTATATTCATCGGTATGGCATACCAAGGCTAAGAAATCTTTCTCGCGAGGGGTAAGCTGGTCTAGTATCTCCTCTTGCTTGTTCGTTGCTTTCTTATCGTCCTTTGCCAGTGCGTTGAGCATGGTCTCGGTAAGGTAGTAGCCTGTGGTGGTAATATCGTCCAGTGCTTTCTTTAGCTCTTCGGGTTCGCACTTTTTGGGTAGGTAGCCCTTTACACCCAGCCTGAATAGGCTTGCTATGGTATCTTCCGTAGTATCGAAAGTGAGTGCCAATACAGGGTAGGTGATGTTATTTTCCTTGAAGTATTTCATCACCTCAATACCCGTCATGCCCGGCATATCTACATCCAATATTATAATGCTTGGCGGTGCCGCAAATGGTATTGCTGCTACAAGGTCTTTGCCCGAAGAAAAATCCATCGTTACCTCATAATCTCCCAAACATTCTACCAGCTCTTTCAGGCTTTTTCTTACAACGGTATGGTCGTCTACTAGGCAAACTGTGGAAGTAGGCATGGGCAGTTATACAGATTGGTATATCGTAAAGGTACAACCTTCGCCCGGTGATGTGTTAATGTCGCAAGACAAATTTGCAATACGCGCCCGCTTTACGATGTTCTGCATACCCATTCCTTTTTTCATTACTGCCTGTAGGTCAAAGCCCAGTCCGTCATCTTTCACTACCAGCTTGAAAGGGGCATTGCGTAGCGTGATAGATACCTGCTTGGCAGCTGCATGTTTCATGGTGTTGTTCATCAGCTCTTGAAAAATGCGGAACACCAACAGCTGGTCGTCTTTGGGTAGGGTGGTTTGGTCTTCTGTACATTGCCAGTCTATCGAGAATTTATCCAGCGTGCGTATACGCTCTATCTCCATGGTCATATTCTCTACCAGCCCTTTATTGCGTAGCATATCTGTATTAAGGCTACGCCCCAATGCGCGTACTTGATCGGTGGTCTCGTTGATAGTATCTACTATGGGCGCGAGTACCGGTTTTAGTTCAGGCTGTTTTATTTCCTCTTTTTTTGCCTGCATATACATTACGGTGAGTAGCTGCCCTATGTTATCGTGCAGCTCTTGGGCAAGGTTGGTCAGTACAGACTCTTGTACTTCTTGCTCGGCAGTACGCAGCTCACGTTCGTATTTGGCTTGCTGCTTCAGGCGTTGACGATTGGCTATGAATATCACTATAGCTACTGTGGCTATGAGCAGCAGTATAATGAGTGTAGTGGCTATGATGGTGAGTTCGATATTGCTCATGTAGTAGGGGCTTTGGGTGATGATGGTCTAAGTAGGTAAAAGGTGATACCCAGACATATATAGTGAACGATAGATAGTAGGATATTAACGAGGTACATCTTTTCAGCAATAATGACATTGTACTCTGATAGCACTTTCATTAGGCTGAATGTTGGTATGTTACTGGCATAGTATATAATAATAGCTGCGGCTGCCCATACTACGGGAGAGCGTAGAGAAATGTCTTTCTGAAAGGCATATTGCTCTACTATTAGGGTAAGGTAGAATGCGCATAGTAGAATAGAGCCTAGTACAAAAGGCCAATTGGCAAAACTATCAATACCATTTATAAAAGTATGTGAACACCAAGCGGTCATATATACACTTATTGATGTAATTGTAAGTGCATTGCTATACTTACTCTTAAGGATACGTCCTGCAGTAAATAGCAGTATAGGTATATCT
>CAZPDA010000176.1:0-6513 GCA_964585115.1 uncultured Flavipsychrobacter sp. | reverse complement strand
ATCTTGTTGACCTAAAAAAATATAAGTATAGCTTAATATTAATAACTGATGGTGGTGAAAGTTGTGGCGGAAATATCTGTGCTGTAGTACAAGATTTGTTGAATAGAAAAATAGAATTTAAACCTTACATCTTAAGTTTGGTAGACTATGCCCCACTTCAAAAGCAGTATGATTGCTTAGGTAACTACCTATTGGTAACTAAAGAAAACGATATTCCTGATGCAGTAGGCAAAATCGTAAGAGCATACAGGACAAGTACTTTTATTGAGCCAGCACCTACTCCACAGCAAATATTACAGAAAACCACTATTACACCACCAAGTGCATTAAAAGTAACAATACCTAAGGTAACAATGACAAGTGATGGTAAGGCTGCTGAGCCGGATATAGATACGACTCCTGCTCCGCAACCTAAACCTATTGATACGACTCCTATTGTTCAAAAAACTGAGCCTGTAACACCACCTACAAAGAAGTCAAATATTGTTGTTAATGATGCACCCGAACCTCCTACTAAGCCTAGACAAGAGGATACTGTTGTTATTACACTATCAGATACAGTATCTAAACAAGTAGCACAAGTAAAGCCTCCTGAGCCTAAACGTCCTACTCAGCCTGTGTATACTAAGATAGAGCCTACACCAACACCAAAAGGATTAACGAATACACCAGTAAACAATAAGCCACCTGCACCTAAAAAAGTAGATTATAGAATCGAAAGAGTAGAATCGAAAGAGACTACGGTGAAAATATTTTTCACTAACGGTAGAGGTAAGTTTTACGAATCTGCGCCCGATGTAGTTTTATCTGACCCGCGTACAGGAAAAGAGGTGACCAAGTTTCAAAGAACTGTTGATGCTGTTGGTAATCCTCGTCCGCAGAATGTAATGTCAGGAACTTATAACCTAACCATACCCGGTAAAGACAATTTCATTATTGAAAATCTTGAAGTAAGAGCCGACCAAGAGAATAAGTTCTTGATAACCGTTAATCAAGCTTCGCTTCGTTTTGAATATGATGACCCCAAAAATAAAGCGGTAGTAGAATACGCTGCAAGGGTAAACAAGGCTTTAAGAAGAAGTACACCAGTAGTTCAACAATGTACTCAAGAGCTGCAATATGATCCGGGCAACTATCATATTGAGTTGAACACACTACCTAAAAAACAATATAATGTAGATCTTGAGTTTGATGCTATAGTTACTATTAAACTAAAACGTCCTGGTTACTTACAGATAGACAATACAAATAATCTAGGTACCGTTGAGCTATTCTATCAGCTAGGAGATCGCTTTGCACCTTTCTACAGAATGAAGATCAATGGCAATGTATCTGCACAGAAGTTAAGACTATTGCCTGGTCCGTATAAAGTAGTTTTCTTTGAAAATGCAGGCAAGCCGAATGCTCGTAAAAAAATGAAAGACTTCTTTATAAAAAGTGATACCATCACAGAGTTATATTTACAATAATGAAAGGTATAGAGGTAATACAGATATCACCTGCAGATAAGGAATATAGAGAAGCATATATACTAAGGGAAGAACTACTACGAAAGCCAATTGGTTTGTCTCTTGATGATGAAGATCTGAGTGATGAGGTGAATGATGTGATACTCGTAGCTAAAGAGTGTGATACCGTAGTAGGCTGCCTTATACTTACACCCAAACCAGATAATAAACTACAGCTAAGACAAATGGCTGTGAATGGTAAAGTGCAAGGCAAAGGTGTCGGGCGATCATTGGTGAATGCAGCCGAACAAAAAGCAGTAAGTCTGGGTTATAGTACTGTAATGCTACATGCACGCTTTGTGGCACAGGGCTTTTATGATAAGCTGGGGTATACACAAGTGAGTGAGGAATTTACAGAAGTGGGTATACCGCACGTAGTAATGGAAAAGACAAAACTTGAAACATTGTAGAACAAAACCATCCGATATTCAGATACAGTGCTTTACATCGTATAAGCAGCTGCCTGATATATGGAATGAGTTCGTACCCAATGTTCATTATCTACAAACTGACCAATTAGCTATTAGCGAAGATGCTAACCTACCCGATATTTCTTTCCTATATGTTTTGATACAACATAAAAACGTACCTAAAGCAGCTGCTAGTTTTCAGCTACTCAACTTTAAGAGCAAGCATGTAAACAGAAGTTTAGTTCCATCATATGCTTATACCGCATGGCAGTTATATACCTCTATTGCTAAGCCCAATTTATTAGTAGCAGGTCATTTGTTCCGCCATGATATAGAGTCTTGCTACTGCGACCCTGAATTGACAAACTATGAGTCGTTCATGTATTATAGAGATGCCATAAACGAGGCAATGGAAGAAACAGCTGCATCGGCAGTATTGGTAAAAGACATGCCTGAAAAGCTGAGTAGTTATTTCCATAATTATGAGCCGCATTTTACCATGCTCCGCAATGATATATTGATGGAGATGGATATTCCTGCCAATTGGCGATCTCTGGACGACTACAAAAAGGAACTGAAACATAAATACAAGCAACGATATAACAAGCTAAGAAAACCTTGGGCAGGCATTGAGGTAAAAGAGCTGAGTGATGGTGAGGTAAAGCAACATAAAAAAGAACTCTTTGCGCTATATGAGCAGGTGACGGATAACCAGAACGTGCGTATAGGTCTGCTTAATGAGGATTTTTTATGGTTGCAAAAGGCGTATTGTAAAGACAATCTTCGTGTTTGGGGAGCTTATGAAGATGGTAAGATGATAGCCTTCTTTAGTGCGTGGGTCAAAGAAGAAGCTTTTGATATGTTCTATATCGGCATGGACTACTCAAGAAACAACGACCTGAATCTGTATTTCAATATCCTATTCTTTAGTGTAGAGCAAGCTATAAAGTTTGGTAAGCGTAAGCTGATATTGGGACGTACCGCATTGGATGCTAAAGCAAGGGTAGGTTGCAAACCAAGGTATCTTTCTACTTACCTATATGTGAAGAATAGCATTGTGCGCAGAGCAGTAGAACGCGCACAAAATAGTACATCAGAGCGTGAAGGGGCATGGGAGAACCGACACCCCTTCAAACAACAGAATTAGTGAGCCTCTAGCCAGTTGTGCCCCACACCTGCTTCCGCATGTATCGGTACCTCATTAGGTAGTATCAATGCAGACTCCATATTTTCTTTTACTAATTGCTTCAATGCATCTACTTCATTTGGCGGTACATCAAATACCAATTCATCATGTACCTGTAGTATCATCTTAGCAGTTAGCTTTTCTTTCTTAATTGCTTCGTGCACCTTTATCATGGCCAGCTTTATCATCTCAGCAGCAGTACCTTGTATAGGTGAGTTAATGGCGTTTCGTTCCGCATATCCTCTTACTGTGTGGTTAGATGAGTTGATGTCTCTCAAGTAACGTTTACGCCCCATGATGGTTTTCACGTAGCCATGCTCTTTTGCGTATTCTACCGTATCGTCCATATATTTTTTGATGGACGGGTATTCTGCAAAATAGTTGTCGATAATGGTCTTTGCCTCTGTACGGCTGATGCCTAGAGACCCTGCTAAGCCAAAAGCTGTTTGCCCATATATAATACCGAAGTTCACCGCCTTAGCAGCGCGCCTCATTTCAAAGGTCACATCTTCTTCTGCCACATTATACACCTTAGCTGCTGTAGCCGTGTGTATATCCTTATTATCTACGAAGGCCTTCACCATTTCTGTATCGTTACTGATGGCAGCAACTATACGTAGCTCTATTTGCGAATAATCGGCAGATAGTAGCAGCCAATCTTTCTTTCTTGGTATGAAAGCTTTACGTACTTCTCTACCTCTATCCGTTTTTATCGGAATGTTTTGCAAGTTGGGGTTGATGCTACTTAGCCTACCCGTTACGGCTACCGACTGATTGAAGTTGGTATGTACTCTACCTGTACGCGGGTTTATCATATTAGGTAGTGCATCTACATAAGTACTTTTCAGTTTTGATAGCTCTCTATATACCAGTATATCGTCTACTATCTGGTGTTTGTCTCTTAGCTTTTGTAAGATGTCTTCGCTGGTAGCGTACTGTCCTGACTTTGTTTTTTTAGCCTTCTCGTCCAGTTTCATCTTGTCAAACAGTACTTCTCCCAACTGTTTAGGAGAGCCAAGATTGAACCTAACATCAGCCTGACGATAAACACTTTCTTCTGCGTTTCTTATATCCCTTTCCAGCTCTTTAGAATATTCGCGCAAGAAGTCTTGGTCTAGCCCCACACCTTCATACTCCATATCCAGCAATACAGGTACTAGCGGGTTCTCAACCTTCGCAAAAATATCTCGTACTTCTTCTTTATCCAGTAGTGGGTCAAAGGTTTGTTTTAGCTGATAAGTAACGTCTGCATCTTCTGATGCATATTCTTTTACATCTGCCACTGGCACATCAGCCATGCTTAGTTGCTTCTTTCCTTTCTTACCTATTAGCGTTTCTATAGATACAGGCTCGTAGTTCAGATACTTGGTGCTCAACACATCCATACTACGTTTACCATCAGGCTCTATTACATAGTGTGCCAACATGGTATCAAAGAACTCACCCTTTATCTCAAAGCCATACCATTTAAGTATGGTCATATCATACTTGATGTTTTGTCCTATCCATGTAATGCCTTCCTGCTCAAATAATGGGCGGAATAACGCTAAGAAAGCAATAGCCTCCTCTTTTTCTCTGGGTACTGCTACATAGTAGCCTGTACCTTTCTCCCAAGAGAAGCTCATGCCCAGTATCTCTGCCTGATGCGGGTCTAAGCCCGTAGTTTCGGTATCAAAGGCAAACTCTTTTTGCTGTTTTAGGTCTTCTATAAGCTTTAGTGTAGCATCTTTATCATCAATGAGTGTATACTCGTGTGGTGTATTCTCAATGGTCTTTAGCTCTAGTATTTCAGGTACTTCCGCTACCGCCTTATCCTTGCTTGCTTTAGTAGGCATAACGGCACTACCTTCTATCGGGTTGCCGAATAGGTCTAGTGCTCCTGTAGCATTAGCTTGTGCTTGCTCTGCTACTTTCTCATGTATATTGAAGTCTTCTCCAAGAATACGTTTGCCTAAAGTTTTGAACTCAAGCTCTGCAAATACTTCGGTCAACTCCTCTCTATTCCATTCCGATAGTTTGAAATCTTCTTCATGAAACTCAACAGGTACATCTGTAATGATAGTAGCCAGCTTTTTAGAGATAATAGCATCTTCTTTTCCTGCTACTACTTTTTCTCCCAGTTTTCCTTTTATCTTATCAGCATTGTCTAGTATGTTCTCTAGTGTATCATACTGTCCTAGTAGCTTTGCTGCGGTCTTTTCTCCTACACCTTTTATCCCCGGTATATTATCTACCGCATCACCCATCAGCCCAAGCATATCTATTACTTGGTCTACTCTTGCTATGTTCCATTTCTCACATACCTCTTTAGGTCCCAATATCTCAGGCTTACCCCCTTGGTAGCCCGGCTTGTACATAAATATATTATCGCGTACCAACTGTCCGTAATCCTTATCCGGCGTTACCATGTACACATCATAGCCTTTATCTGCTGCTTGGTAGGCAAGTGTACCAATAAGGTCATCAGCCTCATAGCCGTCATATTCCATTACAGGTATGTTGAAGGCTTTTACCAACCTTTTGATGTCAGGTATGGCACTGATGATATCTTCGGGTGCTTCTTGTCTGTTGGCTTTATAGTCTGCAAAGTCTGTATGGCGCTCGGTAGGTGCATGTGTATCGAACACCACCGATAGGTGACTTGGGTTCTCTTTTTTAATAAGCTCTATCAGTGCATTGGTAAAGCCGAATTGAGCATTGGTATTGCGCCCTTGGCTAGTGATGCGTGGGCTACGTATCAGTGCATAATAGGCGCGAAATATCAGCGCCATAGCATCTAAGAGAAAGACTTTTTTATCAGACATAGGGCTAAGTTAAGCCAATGTCTTTAGTAGAGAAATAAAATAATGCTGTTTTTGACCAAGAGGTCTGCTACCATTCGTAATCGCGTTCCACTCTCTTTTTCAGGCTCTTTACCAGCTCGTAAGTTGCGGGGCAGCGATATACATTTTGGATGAAGGTATCGTTATAGTCGTCAAAAGGTTTTTTGTTGTGGTGTGGAAATTCAGCACAGTCTACAGGACGTATCTCATAGATGGAACACTTATTATCTACCAAAAATTGGCAAGGCGTATTACGGTTCATCCAGTCGCCTGTACCATCTTCTTGATAAAGCCATTTCTCTTTAAACTCCTTTGGCTTCATGCCGAAGTGTGCAGATATACGGCTAATGTCGGACTTGGAGAAGGTGGGCGTCATGGTCTTGCAGCAGTTTGCACATTCTGTACAGTCTACCTTTTGCCACATTTTAGCATCTTCTTCTGCTACTACTTGTTCAAAATCTTCAGGAACTATTTTGTCCAGTTTTTTAAGAAAAGCAGTTAGTGGCTTTTTATTTTTCTCAGCCTTTTTGGCGAATTTCTTCAAGTCCATCCCTGTAAATATAATGGTTTATGTAAAGCCTTTTATC
>CAZPDA010000175.1:0-6537 GCA_964585115.1 uncultured Flavipsychrobacter sp. | reverse complement strand
TTATTATATCTATTTTCTAATTAGTAAATGATGGATTAAAAAAATGTTTGGAATTAAACGATCGCTAAGATGTCGCTTTCTCTCATAATAAGATAATCCTTGCCTTCTAGAGTAATTTCTGTACCTGCATACTTACCGTATAGAACCGTATTGCCTGCTTTTACAGTCATTGGCTCATCCTTTTTACCAGGACCGGCAGCTACTACTATACCTCTTTGAGGCTTTTCTTTTGCAGTATCAGGAATAATGATGCCGCTAGCTGTTTTCTCTTCTGCTGCAGCAGGCTCAACGATCACCCTGTCGTGAAGGGGGGTAATGTTTACATTGTTTGCCATAGTCATCTACTATTTATTGTTAATGTTTAATTTTAAATGATTATACATCCTTACCATCATCTTTTGTGCCATTGACCAGTAGCTGACATTTTTACACAGCCCCTGTGCAGCAATGTCAGTTTAATTTTCATCTACAAAGGTCAGAATTCATTTTGGCAGCACGGTTTTTGCTATAAAATATCAGGAATGACCCTTTTTTTCCATATTCTTTTCGGTAACTTTGGTGTCTTGCGATCAATAATCTATAAAACGTAATTCTATATGAAAAAAATTATACTATCATTATTAGCATGTTCAACATTAGTATCGGCAAATGCCCAAAATATATTAGGTCAAGGAATGGAGAGCTGGCATAATATATCTGCAGGGATACCTCCAAAACAAGTTGAAGCTCCTGATCATTGGTTTGGTGCAGATTCTATAGTTTTCTCAGTAGCACCTTTCGCAGGTATAAGTAGCCCCAAGGCACAGCTGACTAAAGATACTGACGCTCATAGTGGAACACTGGCAGCCAAGCTAGTAACAAAAGATCAAGGTGGGCAGCTAAATGAAGTGCCAGGTGTTTTAGCCAATGCAAAAATAAATATTGACCTAAACAATCTTGATCCCAATAACCCGTTAGCAAGTCTTTCTTATGATGGTGGTACAGCTATCAGTCAGAGGTTTGATCATATTGGGGCATGGATCAAATATCAACCTAGTGGTGCTGATAAGGCTCAAATAATTGCTAGAACAGTTTTGACAGGACAAGGTGCTGGTGGTGAAGATTCTGTAGTAGCAGAGGGCGATACCATTATTTATAGTGCTTTGGCTAATTACACATATGTTGAGTTTCCATTGATGTATGATGATCCGAATGTAGTACCAGATAAATTATTGATTATTTTCCTAAGCAGTACTAATGAGACTGCTACTTCTCCTGTAGATGGTAGTACGTTGTTGGTAGATGATGTAGAAGCATTACAAAAGAATACCAATGTTAGAACTACCTTGTTAGATAACGAGAGCTTTAATGTGTATCCTAATCCTGCTAAGAATACATTGAATATATCTACTAGTGTTACGGAGACTATTGTATGGCAGGCGTATAATGCAGCAGGACGGAAAGTGGCTACACAACGATTTACGAAAGAAGCTAAGGTAGATATTTCAAGCCTTTCAAGTGGAATGTATTATTATAATGTAACAGACCTTGATGGTAAGCAGATATTTGGTGGAAACTTCTCTGTAAGTAAATAATATTCAGACTTAGTAAAAGTAAAAGGGTAGCAATAGCTACCCTTTTTTATGAATTGCTATTAGTATGTTCCTGGTATTGCATTTTTATTAACCCATCAGCTAGGCCTATTTTAGGTACATATATGCGGTCTGCACCTGCCCATCTCATTACTGATATGTATATCTGCAAAGCGGGAACTATTACATCGGCTCTGTCTGTTCTTAGCTTATAAAGGTGAGTACGCTCTGCTACTGATAGCATACTTAGCTCTTTGTAATAGTCCCTTATAAGGTCTAATGTCAAGGCTTTACCCTCTTTACGTTTAGATATGGAGAATACTTTGTTGATATTTCCTCCACTACCAATAGCTTCTATTGGAGCATATGGTTTAGTATGAGTTTTAATGAACTGCTTCATGTATTCCCATTGCTCGTCTGCTACTGCATTATTAAGTAGGCGTATGGTGCCTATATTAAAGGACTCTTTGAAAATAGTATGCTTATCAGCAAACAAGGTTACTTCTGTACTACCGCCACCAACATCAATATATAAGTATGACTTTCCTTCAACTAGGTTTTCTGCAATATGTGTTTCGTATATGATATTAGCCTCTTCCTTTCCGGATATAATAGAGATATCTATTCCTGCTTCTTCTTGTATCTGTTTTAGTATTTCGGGACCATTAGTGGCGTCTCTCATAGCAGATGTAGCACAAGCCTTGTAGCTTTCTACATCATATATATCCATCAGTAGGGCATAAGTTTTCATGGTATTAACTAGCTTTCTTCTCTTTTTCTCGCCAATAATACCGTCTTTAAACACATCAAAACCTAACCTTAGCGGAATACGCACAAGTGTCATCTTTGTGAAGTCCGTACTACCGTCTTTGTACTCTGTTACATTATTGATCAGTAGTCTTACAGCATTTGATCCAATGTCAATAGCAGCTAATACCAATAGTTAGTATTTTTTTTGTTCCATATAAGAGTATATTTCCATCTGAGACCTTACTATCTGTTCCTTAGGGTCTCTTTGTACATACTCATTCTTCTGTTCGTTATCTAATATACGTGCTTTTACATTCCCAGATAGCTGTATGTTCAGCATGTCTATTAGCTCTTGTTGTATCTCAGGGTCTACTATTTGACAGGCTGCCTCAACTCTGTGGTCAAGGTTGCGTACCATCCAGTCAGCAGATGAGATATAAACCTTAGGCTTGCCTCCATTGTGAAATACAAAGATGCGGGCATGCTCAAGATATTCGTCTACAATACTAATAGCTTTTATTGGTTTTTTGAAGGCTTTTTGTTCAGTAACAGCGCAGCAGATACCTCTAATAATAAGGTTTACCTCTACTCCAACTCTTGCAGCTTCATATATTTTAGCAATGAATGCATGGTCTACAAGGCTGTTGAGCTTAATAGTGAATGAAGCAGGCTTTTTCTTTTTAGCGGCTACTATTTCTTTGTCTATTAGTTTTATAAAGAAGTCCCTCATGTTTATTGGAGACACTGGTAGTGTTCTGCATCTATTTAAGATGTCCATATTATGTGTAGGAGATTCTAAGAAGTTGAACACTCGATTTACGTCGGCAATTATAGCCCTGTCTGTAGTTAATAAACAGCTATCTCCATAAAAGCGTGCAGTGCTTTCGTTGAAGTTGCCTGTAGATATAAAAGCGTACTGTTTGGTCTTGTTGAATTCTCTTTTCTTGATAACACATAGCTTAGCATGCACCTTCATATTAGGTATGCCCAATAGTACCTTTACTCCTCCTTCATCTAGCTTTTCTTTCCATCCCAAGTTTGCCTCCTCATCAAAACGAGCTCTAAGTTCTAATGCCACCGTTACTTGTTTTCCATTTCTTACTGCATTTATCAATGCATTTACCACTTTTGAATCTTTAGCCAGTCTATAGCAGGTTATTTTAATGCTCTGTACAAAAGGGTCAATAGCGGCTTCTCTTAATAGGTCGATAATAGAATCAAAAGAGTGGTAAGGGAAGTTCAGCATCACGTCTCTATGCTCTATCACTTCCATGATACGGCAAGGTTGTTTTAAGAGCGGATGCACCATAGAACGTGCTCGTGGCTTCAAGTCTTCAAATACTTGTGCAGGAAAATCCATAAAGTCTTTGAAGTTGTGTATACGCCCTCCCGGTATCATGTTATCCTTCTTAGATATATTTAGGCGCTTGGTAAGGTATTCAAGCAGGCTTTTGTCTATGTTTCTATCGTATACAAATCTGGTAGCTCGTCCCTTCTTCCTGTTTTTAAGACCTTGTTCCAGCTCCTCTATCAGGTTGGTACTAATGTCATTATCTATATCAAGTTCGGCATCTCTGGTCACTTTAATGATGTAACCCAAAAAGCGATTGAAACCAAATGGCGCGAACAGGTTAGGTAGGTTGAAGCGTATTACATCTTCTAGCAGTATGATATCATGTCGTCCTTTTTCTGATGGTAATATCAGAAAGCGTGGAAGTACTTTGGTAGGTATTTCTATCAGTGCAAAGCGTTGTAACATTGGGTTGTGTGTATTCCCTAGTACACATGCTAGATATACCGACTTATCTCTTAAGTAAGGCATATGCAGGATACTCTCTATCATAAGAGGTACGGTCTGTGTTCTTACTTTATCATTGAAATAGTTGGTGACAAATTCCTTTTGCTTCTTGGTAAGACGTCGCTCATTCTTGATATAGACGTTCTTTTTGGTCATTTCTTTAATAACCTGATTGTAAGTACTGTCAAAAGTGCTTTGTTGCTTAAGAACTGTCTCTTGGATGCGCTTCAGTATCTTGCCCGGGTTTTCTTCAAGGTGTACTTTGGCGGCTTTCCCCAGTCTTTCCATCCTGCTAAGTGTAGCAACACGTACTCTGAAGAACTCATCCAGATTATTAGAAAAGATACCAAGAAAACGAAGCCTATCGTATATATGGTTAGAATCATCCTTAGCTTCTTGCAATACTCTTGCATTGAAAGAAAGCCAGCTTATGTCGCGTACTATAGTTTGTTTGGAAGATCTCAAAACGAATTGTATTTATCTGATTTCTGCAAATCTAACCGCTACCATCTGTTGATAGGTAGCCATGAATATACAAAAACGATAATTTACAATTTCTTAATCTGCTCAATGGTAGAACTAGTGGAGTATCCGGTCACAAAAGGCACTATCTCAACACGACCTCCATTCGCTTTTACAAAATCTGCACCAACTATAGTGTCAGGGTTGTAATCACCTCCTTTTACCAATACATCAGGCTTTACCATTTCTATCAGATTTATAGGGGTGTCTTCGTCAAATAGGCATACAGCATCCACATGCATAAGAGCTGCTAGCTGAAACACACGGTCTTGCTCATGGTTTACCGGTCTACTATCTCCTTTAAGGCGTTTTACTGATGCATCCGTATTAACACCTACTATTAAGATGTCTCCATAATTAGCCGCATTCGCTAATAGGTCTATATGCCCATGATGTAGAATGTCAAAACAGCCATTAGTGAATACAATACGCTTGCCCATGGCATGCCATATATTGCATTTTTGCTCCAGACCTTTAGTGGTGGTTATTTTACTCTGTATCCAGTTTAGCTTGTGCATTGCGTCTTCTACGGTTAATGATGAATAAAATGGATATCAGACCTAGTACAAAGATAATACCTGTCTGTACTGCCCAGGATACCCAGCCAAATGCTTGGCCATATACTTTGTCTATACCGTAAAAGTACAATATGTCTGCTACAAGGAAGGTGTATGCACCTATGCCTCCCGGGGTAACGATCATGCCAATGCTGCCAAATATCAAAACGACCAGAGCTGTCATACCTCCTAGGTGTTCTAAAGCAGGCATACTCCAAAATCCTATCTGTATCTGTATCCAGTACATTACCCAAATACCAACTGTATAGAGCAAAAAGCGACCTCTTTTCTGTAGCAGGAATATTGAGCGTACACCATCGCCTAATCCTTTGATGAACTGCCCAACTTTAGAATTCTTGAACCTTTTATAGAGTAGTACTAATGTAAGAATAAATAGAACTAACCCAATACCTGCGTATATCATTACATCGGTCTTTTGGGATAGTTTTCCTAGCAGCCCTTTGGCATAGCTGCCTATTACATCTGCTTCAATAAGGAAGGCACTGGTAGTGACGGTTATTAAGCATAATACATCGAAAGAGCGCTCTGCTACTATAGTACCTATCATTTTATCAGCAGGTACGTTCTCATATCTTGCTAATACGGTACATTTGGCTACTTCTCCTGCTCGAGGAACAAATAGGTTGGCTATATATCCTATTAATACAGCGGCTGTAGTGGTAGATGTGCTGGGACGTATATCTAATGGCTCCATTATAAGCTTCCAGCGTAGTGCTCGGAACAAATGTGATAAGAAGCCCGCAATTAGTATTGGACCTAAGAGCCATACACGAACACCCTTAATTGCATTAACTAGTTCAGTTCTCTGTTCTTCAGAAAGACGAGAGTACATGATATAAATAAAGCCTACTCCCAGTCCTAAGAATATAATGTACTGGAGTATTTTAAAAAGGGTCTTCCTACTCATTAGCCCTAAAGTTAGCTTATTTTAAAGCTTATTGCCTTCGTTCGGGAAAATAACAACAGGTTTGTGTTGCTTTGCTTCTTCAAAGTCCATTCTCGCGTATGATATAACGATAACCGTATCTCCTACAGCCACTTTACGTGCTGCAGGTCCATTCATACATATCATACCAGAACCGCGCTTACCTTTGATAACATAGGTCTCTAAGCGCTCTCCGCTTTCCATGCCCAATACCTGAACTTTCTCATGCTCTATAAGATTAGCAGCATCCATCAGGTCTTCGTCAATTGTTATGCTGCCAATGTAGTGAAGGTTTGCCTCCGTCACTTTTATATGGTGCAGCTTCGATTTCATTACTTCTATTTGCAGAGCGGCGCAAAGGTACGAAACCTAATTGTGTAAAATGTAAACTAA
>CAZPDA010000174.1:0-6623 GCA_964585115.1 uncultured Flavipsychrobacter sp. | reverse complement strand
ATTAGTAAGGCTATGCATATGATATGCGATACATAGCTCCTCACCTTTACGCTCAGGAAAATGTACGGCAGTAAGATCCGTCATGAATTGGAACTTCAACTCCTCATCGTCAAACAAAAATTGCAATACCTCTAAGTTTTGCGCAGCAGGCATTGTAGCCGTAAGCATACCATAAGACGCTTCAAAGGTCAATTGGTCGCCAAACTTAGCGGTCAGTTTTTGTTGTATTATCTCGTTGGTCAGTGCCATTATATATTATTATGCGTAGAACCTGCACTAGTGCAAGGCTCTATTGAATACCATAACTATCTAACAATGCTTTGTACTGCGGCGAATTTCTACGGCGCAATCCTTCATTATGTGCCAGCTCCTGCACTTTCATCACTCCTTCCAATATCGCCTCCGGGCGTGGGGGGCATCCTGCTACATATACATCTACAGGTATTACCTGATCGATACCCTGTAGTACAGGATAAGAATCGAATATACCGCCACTAGACGCACAAGCACCGATAGCTATCACCCAGCGTGGCTCTGCCATTTGCAGATATACGTTGCGCAATATAGGTGCCATCTTCTTAGCAATGGTACCTGCTACAAGCAACACATCACATTGGCGCGGCGTAAAGCCCATACGCTCAGACCCGAAACGAGCCAGATCGTAGTTGGCACCCATTGTAGCCATGAACTCGATACCACAACAAGAGGTAGCAAATGGTAATGGCCATAATGAGTTTTTTCGGGCAAGGCCTATGATCTTGTCAAAGGATGTAGCCTGAAACCCCTCACCAAAATAGCTCTCCGGCATATCTGCCACCTTCACATTTGTATTATATTGAACCGGACGTCCCATAATATCTCCTTCTTTTTTGTTTCTGTAACGCAACAATCAGTATAGCCAAAAGTTGCTAGTCTTCCCAATCTAACGCACCTTTCTTAACAATATATATAAAGCCAGTAAGGAAGAACCCTACGAACATCACCACAGCAAGGAAGCCTTCTTGTCCCAAATCTTTAAAGTTAATCGCATAAGGGTAGAAGAAGATCACCTCAACATCGAACAGCACAAAGAGGATGGCTACAAGGAAGTACTTGATGGCCAAAGGCTGACGGGCATTACCCACTGATGGGATACCACTTTCGAAGTTTATTAATTTGTCGGCTGTCTTTCTTTTAGGCCCTAAGATGTGAGAAGCAATCATCGTCACCGCCACAAAGCCAATAGCAACTAGTAGTTGCACTACAATTGGCAAATAATCGATCGGGGTGCTCTTGTCTGCAGCAAGCAGTAAAAGGTCCATATACGTATAGCTTGGAGCGTTAGTTACAGTGGCAACAAAGTTAAGTGTATCACTTGAAAATACAAGAGCTTAAAACCAAATATATGTTGCAACAAGCAAGGGGCTATAATTTCATACTGACAATAAAACCATTTAAACACTATATGTTTCCTTTTGTAGAACGAAAATGGTCTTTAGTATAATGATATTTCACCCGTAAGAAATCAAACGTATCTTTATCGGTTAGGGTGTAAACTGTTTATTATCAATATAAAGGGCAAAATACTATTAACAATATTATTCCTATTCTGTGCCAAATACGGAGTAGCTCAATCAATATTATACAAGCTTAATAAAAATAATGGCTTACCAACCAGCCATGTATATTGCTCTATAGTTGACCATAATGGATATTTATGGCTAGGCACTCCGAGCGGCGTAATTAAATATAATGGATATAGCACTAAAAAGTTTAGCTATGAAGATGGACTGTCGAACATTGATGTATGGAACTTATCTGAAACGCCTGATGGAAGGATCTTTATTCATACTGCAACCAGGCAGCTAGGCTGCATAAAAAATAATCAGTATAAAGATTTGTATCAAAACGTAGGAGATACATCACTTTTAATATCCCCTTCATTTTTTGAGATACATAACAACACTCCATACATATGGAATACAACCTATGTGTATAGGAATGATAGTATCATGTATGCCACTGCTGCTATAAAAGGTGATAGCTTAATATTCAATGCTCCTATAAAAGTCGATAATATTGGCTGGTACTTTATACCGCACTTAGGCCTTGTAACCCCTGATGAAAAAGGCAATAAGCTCTACCACTACACAAACGGAAGTCCGGAATTGCTATGTAGTAATCTACAAGCACCCATGCAAGCCAAAATTAATACTCAAGTAGTAGGCAACTATTATGTTAGTTACGAATTTGGCTCTAACGCTATAAACTATCTTAACTACTTATCTTGTAAAGCAGGAACTCTAGACCTAAAAAAGCTTGATAGTACAGCAGGGTGCAAGGTTGTATATATATATACAACTCCTAAAGAGTTTGTAGTAATTACAGAGGATGATTATTACATCTTTAATCATAACCTAGAGTTAGTCAACACTATAAAAGCTGCCCCCTTTCTCAATAACACAGGTATTACGCCTGCTAATATTACATATATCATAAATAACCCTGTATGGGGAAGTGGTATATCAACTAATAATCAAGGCACACTACTCAACTTTGAAAAAAACAGTTCCGTATTCAAACAAAGCAGATTACAGCTAGCAAATGCAGTATATCTTGGAAAGTATAATGATAGTACATCACTATGGTGGAACGAGCAGCGAAAAGTTCTTACTATACTTAACCGCAATAAAACCTTGCAACGAATACCATTAAACTTAGATAATGTAATAAAATATAAGCAATGGTTTGGTGACACTATACTTCTTTACAGCAAAGGGGGAGTAAATATGCTTTCGCTAAACACCTACGAGCATATACAATTAAGTAAATTCTTTAAACATATAGACGTAACAGACCATCCTGCTCTTTTGGGTCATGACCAAGAGTTCCTTCTAGCTTTCCTTATGGGTAGGGGCTTAAAAGATCTAATATTAATGAAACAAGGAGTGTTTTATGCTGTTAATTCAAGTTCAGTAGGTCTGCATGAATATACTTTTAACAGCGATAAAGAATTGTCTTACAAAATATTAGACCCTAATAAATACAATAAACTATTGTATGACACATTGGGTAATCAACTAATTGCATATTCGAGCAATAGGATATTATTGTATGATTTGGAATCATACGAGAGCAAAGTTCTTAATTACAACCAGCTATCTAAGCAAGGCATTAATCAGATATTGAATATTTATCAGTGTAGCGATGATAAGTTTTTAATACAAGATTTCTATAAGCTTATTATCTGCAACTTAAATACACTCGAATCAAATAGGATATTAAACAACTACAATCTAGAGGGTGCTACAGTTAACGTATCTAACAATATACTTACTGTTGGTAACACTTTTGGTATTTGTCAGTATAATATTTCCAATGATAAGGTTATTCAAGAAAAGTTATTCTTAAATCCTAAAAACCTACTTTATAATGAACTAACAGGATTATGTGTTTACGACAACTTACTGCTCATAAATACAGACAAGGGTACTTTTGAAATAGACCTGACGATTAATGAAAATAAACAAGACGACACTCAGCTTGAAAAAAGAATATTAGTCATATACAATGATAGTACAAGGAGATTATTAGTTGATGACACCGTCTCTCTTTCGCAAGAAAAACAGATGCTAACATTTGACGCTGTAAACGCTACCGGATTAGGAGAGTTAAGATTTAGATATCGTATCGAAGATAGTAGCTGGGTAGAAAGTAATGGTCAAAATATATCATTGCTAGAGCTTGCTACAGGTAGATACTATACTATGCAAATACAAGCATATGATGATGCATGGAAAAGCAACATTATCAATACTAGAATCTATGTCATACCTTACTGGTGGCAAACTACGAAAGGTAAGTTCTTGATAATAGTAGCTGTACTAATAGTAGTCATTCTTTTTTTGATAATAGCTATTACTATTACTAAGAAACAGACAGAAAGAAGAAATGAAAAAAAGAACCAACAAAGAGATTTAGAGCTTAAGTCAATATATTCTCAAATTAACCCTCATTTTATTTTCAACACCTTAAGCACAGCGCTATATTATATCAAGAAAAATAAAAATGATGAAGCTTACACACATATTAGTCAATTCTCCGATCTGCTTAGAGCATATATAAAGTCATCTAGAAATAAATATATCTCAATTGAAGATGAAATTGAGAATCTTAAGAACTATATGCAATTACAGTTATCAAGATTTGAGGAAAAGTTTAATTATTCAATAACAGTAGATGAGTCAATAGATCCAAAAAACACACAAGTACCCTCACTGATATTGCAGCCTATTGTAGAGAATGCACTCAATCATGGTATATTTCACAAAGAAAATGACGGGCAGATTAACATAGTATTTAAGCACGGAAAGCATAAGCGTGAAGTTATTTGTATAGTAGAAGATGATGGTATTGGTCGAAAAAAGTCTAAAGAAATGAGAAGTAACATCATTAAAAAAGCGGACTCTTACGGCACCATACTTATAAAAGAACTGGTAGATACGTTCAATAAATACGAACCAATCGATATTGACATTAAATACATTGACAAAGAATTGCCGAAAACAGGCACAACCGTTATAATTACCATCAATAACACCGATCATGAAAAAAATCATTAATGCAGTACTAGTAGATGATGAACCTAAAATGCTAGAGCTACTTGTCGACTCTCTTTCAAGCCTATTCCCGGATATAGCAATTTCTGGACAATACACTACATGGAAAGCTGCATTGCATGGCATCAAAGAACATAGCCCAGACATCATATTTATGGATATATCTATGCCAGAAAAATCCGGGTTCGACCTATTAGATCTATTACCTAAGCAATCTTCAGAAATAATATTCGTAACAGCACACAGTGAGTTTGCTATAGAAGCTTTTGAGCATGCTGCTGTAGGCTATTTACTAAAACCTATTAATGATAGAAAACTTGCTGATACTGTAAACAGAGCAATAAAAGTAATAGAACAAAAAAGTAATGTACAACAAAGTAATTCCGTAAATAAGATCGGTATCCCAGATTCGGATAGTATTGCATATTATAATATTGATGATATTCTATATATAGAAACAATCAACAGATACACGAAGGTTGTAACTACGGATAAAGAAATAATAAGTTCTTACAGCCTAGGCATGTACAAAAAATCATTACCAGCAGATATATTCTACTCTGTTCACAGGTCTTTTATTATAAACCTAAATCATGTAGTAAAATTTGACACCAATAGCTTTGTGATAATGACTAATCAAAAAGAAATACCTGTTTCCAAAGCTCATAAAGATGAGCTTCTCAAAAAATTCAATAAAATTGGCAGATAACTACTTAGCTCTGAAGCAGAAGATATTTAGCTGTACATCGTAAGGGTGATCTTTGTTATCCCTGTAAAAAGGGGTTTTATATATATTCAAGGCTTCTTTTATATAATATGAAAACCCTACTGAAGATAGTATAGTAAACAGCTCTGACAATTTACCAGCTTCAGCAAAGCTGCCGTGATATTCTAAGAATAGATTATCTACATGCTTAAGGTCATCAGCAATATCTTTTATTACATCATATTCCGCTCCCTCAATATCCATTTTCAACATGTCTACCCTCTTCCCCACACACAGTACATCTTTAAGCCTAATAGCTTGCACATCATAAGTATCACTATCAGCTTCTTTTACTATCATGCTACCTAAGCTACCTACGGTTTTAAATTGTAATATTTCATCTTTTATCCATACAGCTTGTTTCCTTAGGTCCACATTTTGCAAAGCATACTTCTCAATATTACTTTTTATTAGCTCATAGTTATTTTGGTCAGGCTCATAAGCAATTATTTCAGCATTAGGATACTTACGTTTGAAGTATAATACGCTTAAGCCAATATTGGCACCACAATCTATTATCAATGGGCTTTCACTTAGCTTAGACCTATAGACCTCTTCTATAAAAATCTCTTCCAAGCTATGTAAGAAGTCGTAACTATTGACATATGAGAAATGATTACCAAAAAATTTGTGTTGCTTTACAGTGTTGGAGGTGTCATGCTTTAACTGTTTGATCTTAATATAGGATAGCCCTACCTCCTTCATTTTGCTTAAATCAGATAACTTTGTTTTTAGGCTGTATTTTATAGCACTGATAAGCTTAGTAACCATTTGATCAAACTTAATATTATACTTATTTAAATGAGTACCAAAGTATCCATTTGTATACCTGCTTATAAAAGAACTCATTTTTTACAAAGGCTCTTAGATAGCATACTTAGCCAAACATACAAAAATTATGAGGTTATAGTGAGTGATGATAGTGATGACCATAGTGTTCATGACATGGTGAAGCAGTACCAGGACAAAATGGACATAAAATACTATCACAACAAGCTAGCTTTGGGCACACCTAAGAACTGGATGGCAGCAATAGCTAAAGCTACTGGTGAGTGGATTAAGCTCATACATGATGACGACTGGCTCTCTACACCTCAATCTCTTAGTGAATATGTAAATGCAACATCTACAGGAGAGCGCTTTATATTTTCAGGATACAACGCCTATCATGAAGACCAGCAACTATATGTAAACAAAACAGTTTCTATTGCTGATTTTAATAAAGTACAGCAAAACCCATTCAGGCTACTATATAATAT
>CAZPDA010000173.1:0-6643 GCA_964585115.1 uncultured Flavipsychrobacter sp. | reverse complement strand
GATCTATCTTATGTAGCTGCAAAGTTAATACCTAACACCTTCAATATACAAAAGGATTAAAAAATAGATGTCAAGTACGTTATATTTAGTAGTTATTTCACGTTAATAACATAATATACCATCATATAGTTGAGGTATTATTCTATATTTAGCACCTTATGTTAAGAACACTTTTTATCTGCATTATTGCCCTATTCATAGGCGTTAGTGCAGACGCACAGATAAAGACCGCTACTGATAAAGCATGGGACTATGCTAAGGAAGCTGCCTATATGATGAAGGACGGTAAAGTAGATGAGGCCATTGGCCTATTAGAAGAAGCACACAAATTAGCTTCTGATGTCTATGACTTTGAGTATCAGTTGGCACATGCTTATTATATGAAGCAAGACTACAAGAAGGCTTTAGAGATAATGAAGCGTGTTGTAAAGTATAAGGGTATTGATGACCAAGTATATCAGCTATTGGGCAACCTTTATAGTGTGAATGGTGATAGCGTATTGGCAGCTAAGACTTATGAAGATGGTCTAAAGGCTTTCCCTAACTCAGGAAGGCTATACTCTGAGCAAGGTAATCTGTATTACGATAAGAAGGAGTACTCTAAAGCCTTGTCTTACTATGAGAAGGGTATAAGTGTAGAACCCATGTTTCCGTCCAACTATTTCAGAGCAGCAATACTATTCTTATCTACTGAAGAGGAAGTGTGGGGCATGATGTATGGTGAGCTGTTCATTTTATTGGAGCCAAATACTGATCGTACAACCATGATAAGTAAGATGCTGTACGATACTTATAAGAGTGAAATAACTTGGGACTCAGATTCCAGTCTTTCTGTAAGCTTTTCAAAGAACTCTGTACTAAATGCAGATGAGGATAGTGTAAGGCTGCCATTCCCAATGGGGTATTACGAACCGGTTATCGGTGTGGCTGCTTCTCTTACGGGTAAGGTAGACCTTGAAGGTATGTGTAAGATAAGAGCAATGATGCTAGACCAGTTCTATCAAAAAGGGTTTGACAAGAAATATGATAATGTCCTGTTCGACTATCAGAAAAAAGTAAAAGATGCCGGATTACTTGATATTTACAATCATTGGGTATTACTCGGTGGTGATAAAGATGAGTTTGGCGATTGGTATGATACGCACAAAGATGATATCACTAAGTTTGCAGGTTGGTTCAATGACCATAAACTAGAGATAACAAAAGACAATGTCTTCCTTCGCGATAAATATGATTAGTCGATACCAGACCTCTCTTTAATGTAACCCGGAGATACCTTTTTCTTGCGCAGTATGCGAAACATCTGTAGCATTACCGATAGCAATATCAAAGACATACCTATATAGAATTTTGTATCCAGGTCTTTGTGTTCATTAAAGAACGCAAATGCTAATAAGATACCATAAATAGGTTCCATATTCACGCTTAGTGTGGAAGTGAATGAGCTGATATGCTTTAATGCTTCTAGTGCTAAAGACTGTGCCCATACGGTACAGCAAAGACTCATAATGATGAGCCATATCCATTCTATACCTTGAGGTAGCAAGACCGTTTCACCTCCTGAGTACATAAGTTGGAATGGAATAAGTAAGGTCAAAAGTCCCCAACCGGCTGACATCTCGTAGAAGACCATTGTTCTTGCAGGGTATTTTGTGGCTATCTTTTTATTGAGCACAACAAACCATGAGCTAAGCAGGGCTGCTACTATTCCCATTAGGATACCCTTCCAGTATAGTTGTTGGAACTGGTAGATAAAGTATACACCAACGATTGTAATAAATCCGAGTATGAACTCCTTTACATCGTGCTTACCCTTATTGACAAAGGGGTCGAGTATAGATGTGAATATGCTGGCTGTAGAGAGGCATACCAGAGCCACAGATACACTTGAGTATTTTATTGAGCCGTAAAAGGCAACCCAGTGTAGCGCCATCAAGCAGCCTATCCAAGCTAGTCTTATGGTATCCTTTCTGCCGATAGGTACCCACTGCTTTCGGTAGAATAGTATCACTGCCATGATCACTGCTGTCATCAGCATACGATACCATACCAATACGGGTGCTGTAAGTGATATGGCCTTACCTAATACTCCTGTGAACCCCCACAATAGCACCGCAAGGTGCATTTGAAACAGCGCTTTTTTCATGCAGATGCAAACATAAAATAAATGTAATTGTCATTATACTAATTCAACCGTGTAAATAATTATCTTTGTTTTCCTTAAGGTATAAATGTTGCATATATAAAATCCTTGTTTCTGCTAAATGAACAATACTTATACTGATCTGGTCAAGCAGACCTTTGACTTTCCACAAGAAGACTTTAAAGTGGTAGATGAATATCTACAATTCAATGACTTGAACATCAAAGAACTGATAGATAAATATGGTACGCCCTTTAAGCTGACCTATTTACCAAAGATCGGTTCGCAGGTAGCGAAGGCTAAGAAGCTATTTAGTGATGCCATCAAGCGTTATAAGTATGAGGGAGAGTATTTCTATTGTTATTGTACTAAGAGTTCTCACTTCTCATTTATAGTAGAAGAGACGCTTAAGCATAATGTACATATCGAAACATCTTTTGCCTATGATATAGAGATCATTAAGTCGCTATATAAAAAGCAGAAGATAACAAAGGATACATTCATTATATGTAATGGTTTTAAAACAAAGCCGTATACCAGAAATATATCTAAGCTAATAAACGATGGCTTTAAGAATGTAGTACCTGTATTGGATAATAAGCAGGAGTTTGAAGACTATAAGAAAATGATAAAGTCTGACAACCCTGTGAATATTGGTATCAGAATAGCTACTGAAGAAGAGCCGAAGTTTGACTTCTATACATCAAGACTTGGTATACGTAAGCGCGACATACTTGAGTTCTATGTAGATAAGATAAAAGGTGACGACCGTTTCAGGCTTAGTATGCTACACTTCTTTATGAATACAGGTATCAGGGATGATATCTATTACTGGAGTGAGCTGAACAGAGTGTTGACCATTTATTGTCAGCTAAAGAAGATATGCCCAGAGCTGCAAGGTTTGAATCTTGGTGGTGGTTTCCCTATCAAGCACTCATTAGGGTTTGATTATGACTATAAATATATGGTCAACCAAATTGTGTCTACCATTAAGAAAGTATGTAAGAAGAATAAGGTGGATATGCCAAATATCTATACGGAGTTTGGTTCTTTCACTGTAGGGGAGAGTGGTGCTGTGATATATAGCGTGCTGGATGATAAGGTACAGAATGATAGAGAGATATGGTATATGATAGATAGCTCATTCATTACCACACTGCCTGATACTTGGGGTATAGGAGAGAAGTTCTTGATGTTGCCCATTAATAAATGGAGTAATGATTATCAAGAAGTGCATCTAGGTGGGTTGACATGTGATAGTCATGACTTCTATACATCTGAAGAGCATATAAATGCGGTATTCTTGCCCAAGACCGATAAAGAGAAGGGGGCAGAACCTTTATATATTGGTTTCTTTCATACCGGTGCTTATCAAGACCAGCTTGCGGGCTATGGAGGTATCAAGCATTGTATGATACCATCTCCCAAGCATGTGGTAGTAGAGAAAGATGAAAAAGGGAAACTGGTAGATTGGCTTTATGCTAAAGAGCAATCACCTCAGAGTATGCTTAAATTATTAGGTTATAATAGTAGATAAAAAAAAGCGGGTGAATAACCCGCTTTTACTTTTATACACTGCACTCTATTGTTTAGTTAGCTTATGCTGATAGACCTTACTCCTGCATCTACATCTTCTTTCTTAGGTAGTACTACTTTCAACACGCCATCAGTATACGTTGCACTGATCTCTGGTGCATTTACTTTTTCGTTGAGTGTAAAGCTTCTTTTGAATGACCTGAAGCTATACTCATTACGTAGCACCTTGTCGTTACTTTCCTCTTTTTCTTCTTTGTGCTCAAAAGAGATATTCAAAGTGTCTTTGTCTACATCAATTTTGAACTCTTCTTTGTTCAGTCCGGGAGCTATTACATCTATCTCGTAAGACTTTTCAGTTTCTTTAATGTTTACAGGTGCAGTTGTGTTGCTCCAGTTATCATCATAAAAGACCTTATTCCAGTCTTTGTTCAAGAAGTTTTCAAAAAATCCGCCCACTGTTGGTACTGTTCCGTGGTTCTTTCTGTGATTATACATAATGTTCCTTTTTAGTTTTTTAGTTAATTGGATACATTATGTACTAATCAATCCTTGTACCACTAGACCTTAAAAGACAAAATGTCATTCGTTTTGTGTTTTAGATGACATTATGACTGTTTTGGTGTGGCTTTAGGTCATATATAGGGTAGTTTTTGGCTGAAGTAAGCAGATATATACAGTTAAGGTATACAGAAATACATACGGCAGAATAAGTTCATATAATTAAAAAAATAATTTTCTTATCCCGAACCTTTTTCAGATATTTGCTATGCTTACGATGGGTTAGTAAGTACAGTCCTAGTCCCAGCTTAGTTATAAGCTGGGATTTTTTTATTTCTTTTTCAGATACTCAGTTAGGAAACTGTCTACATTTCCAAATAGCATATCAGGATACTCACTACTGAATTTTCTTGTAACAAAGCCACCTAGTAAAGGTCTGCTTGCAGGTTGCCCAAGCTCTTCTGTGCTCATAGGTATTAGTTCGTACTCAGCATCTGGGAAGTATTGTAATATTCTAAGTGATAGTTCAACTCTGTTCATGTAGTCGGTACCACCAATGTGATAAATACCTTCTTTGCTATCTCTTAATAATACGAACATAGCTCGTGCAATATCCCAGGCGTTGGTAGGGCATGCAAACTGGTCGTAAGGAAGTTTAAGTGTTAGTTTCTTATTGTTTACGCATTGGTCTACTATACGCGCTACAAAGTTCTTGCCTCTGGCTTCATTGCCATACACATTGGTTACACGTAGTATAAGCGACTCTGGTATTTCTTTACGTACGTATTCTTCAGCTTCGAGTTTGTGCTTGCCATACACACTTAATGGATTGGTAGAGTGGTCTTCAAGGTAAGGTCCGTCTGTTCCATCAAAAACATAGTCTGTAGAAATGAAGACGAACTTAGCATTGCAAGACTTTGCTGCGTTTACAAGGTTAATAGTGCTTTGGACGGTTTTCTCATAACTCTCTTCCACATTGCTTTCGCAATAATCTACATGTGTTAGTGCGCCACAATGCACTATTACATCAGGAGAGAAAGAGCTAATGTCAAAGTTGTTAGGGTCTTGTTGGTCTAATGTGTTGTAGTAAACGGTATCAGGAACTTCATAAGAGAAGTATGTTCCCTTGGCATCCCATCCTTGTTCTGTAAAATGCTTTAAGCAATTGCTACCAACGAGTCCTGATGCGCCAACTATAAGTACTTTCATCTGTAAGTTTTCTTTAAAATAAATATCTGTTCAAAATACAAAAGCCATCTTACTTTTCAGTAGATGGCTTTTGATGTAACCGTTAAATTATATTAAACCGTTGCAGGCTCTTCTGCTTTTATTGGAGGAAACTCTTGAGGGTATTCCTTATTAAATAGTTTATCTCTTACAGCAGAGAATGCTGCTAACGTAAGATCTATATCTTCGTCTGTATGTACAGCTGTAGGTATTAATCTTAACATTATTACACCTTTTGGTACAATAGGGTACACTACAACAGAGCAAAAGATATTATGATTTTCACGTAGGTCGTATATTAGCTGAGTAGCTTCATATATGTCACCACTTAAAAATACTGGAGTAACTGGAGAGTTGGTTGTTCCGGTATTGAAACCTTGCTCTTTCAGTCCTTTTCTAAGGCGCTCTACATTATGCCATAGTTTTGCTTTAAGCTCAGGCTTAGTACGTAGTAGTTCAAGACGCTTCATATTACCAACTACTAGAGGTAATGGTAATGACTTAGCAAATATTTGAGAGCGGGTATTATAACGTAAATACTTCAACAACTTTTTATCAGCAGCTAAGAATGCACCGATACTAGCCATAGATTTTGCGAAAGTAGAGAAGTATATATCAATACCATCGATACAATCTTGTTCTTCGCCTACGCCAGAACCATTAGCACCTATAGTGCCAAATCCATGCGCGTCATCTATAAATAGCTTGAATTCGTACTTATCTTTAAGAGCAACAAGTTCCTTTACTTTACCTTGGTTGCCGGACATACCAAAAACCCCTTCAGAGATAACAAGTATACCGCCGCCTGATTCTTCAGCAAGTTTCGTAGCTCTCTTAAGTTGCTTTTCGCAATCTTCTATGTCGTTGTGTTTGAATACATATCTTTTACCAGCATGTAGTCTAACACCATCTAAGATACAAGCATGAGATTCTGCATCATAAACAATAATGTCTCTACGGCTACAAATACAGTCAATAGCTGAAACCATGCCTTGGTAGCCATAGTTTAGCAACATTGCATCTTCCTTCCCTACAAAATCTGCTAATTGAGCTTCTAGCTGCTCATGTATGCGGGTATTACCACTCATCATACGAGCACCCATAGGGGCGGCCAGTCCATATTGTGCAGCTGCATCAGCATCTGCTTTACGAACTTCAGGATGATTTGCAAGACCTAGATAGTTATTTAAGCTCCATACGATTCTCTCCTTTCCCTGAAATATCATACGGTTGCTGATC
>CAZPDA010000172.1:0-6654 GCA_964585115.1 uncultured Flavipsychrobacter sp. | reverse complement strand
ACCAAATACGTCATGTATCAAAGCAAACTATCATTTTGTAGTAGATTATTTCTTTCGTTTATAGCTTTCGGCATGGTTAGCTATATAGACTATGGTTTTACTACAAAGGCTTTGTGGATGACGCTCATATTCTTGGCTGTAGCAATACCTTTCAGTTACCTGATAGAGCGTATATTCAGGATGTTGGTCAAGAACCTTCCTTAGTTTTTAAGTATCTTCATTATATCATGAAGTATTTATTGATAGCCTCTGCCCTACTACTCTGCTGCACATCTTGCGGTACTAGGCATAATTGTACCTGCATGATACTAGATTCTAATACAGGACAATCAAACTTCTATTCTACCGAAGAAATGGATGGCAAACGTAGCGATGCTGTAAACAGATGCAAGGTAAAAGAAGAACAATACTCTACATCGGTACAGACGGTGAGGTGTGATATATAACATCTATCCTAACTAGTCATCTTATCCTCTTTTTAGCACACCCCATCCTTACGTTTTCTACCACAAAACATGACGAAAATCATGTAGTAATGTAACAGTTGTTACTGTAAGAATTGGTGTATGAATGTACTTTAGGCATAGAGAGAAAAGATAGAATGTGAGAAAGATAACCCCTTAAAATCTTGCTTTATGAAAAAGTTAATGATCGCGCTGTTGGCCGTAGCCTTGACGGGTGGTACCTTGAGCTTAGGCGCATGTAAAAAGAAAGATGAGGTAACGCCGACCACCCTATCTGCACAGGTCACTCTTACAGAGGTGGAGAAGACCCACCTGACATTTTTGAGAGAGGAGGAGAAAATGGCGAGAGATGTATACACCAACTTACAGGCTAAATACCCTAGTATGACATTCTTCTTGAACATAAGCGGTAGTGAGCAAAAGCATATGGATGCTGTATTGAACCTACTGAACAACTATAACCTACCCGACCCCGTGGGCAATAATGCCGATGGTGTGTTCACCAATGCTGATATTCAGCAACTATACAGCACACTGGTAGCTAAGGGAAACACCAGCGAGATGGATGCCATCATCACCGGGCTGACCATTGAGGACATGGACATCTACGACCTGCAGAAAGGATTAGAAGATGTAACCAATGAGGATGTGAGAAAAGTGTACAACAACCTTATCAAAGCCAGTAAAAACCACATGAGAGAATTCTATACCCAAATGAAAGCCCGTGGTGGAACTTATACCCCTACATACATTTCTCAAGAACTGTATGACGAAATAATCAACACCCCTAAAGAACACGGACATGGATAGTAAGGAATTGTGAGTAGCGTAGCATAAATGTGACTTATGAGTGTTTTGTTTAGCAAATAGCAGCTTGTATCTACAGGCTGCTTATTTTTTACCCGTCAAAAAAACTACCCTAAAACGGGAAAAACACCCCTTGGATGTATCAACAAGAATATTATATTTGCTATCCAATTCTAAGATAAGGGAAACATACGGGAGAGTATTTAGCAATTCAACCTATACATGGGATAATTGTAGGGCGTTGCAAAACAATACTTTTTGAAAACACAAAACATATAACCGTATACCAATGCTAACACAAGCCCCTTTAACCAGCTTTCATTATCGACCAAGGCATCTTTCTGCCTACCTCTATGCAGGTGGTCTGTTTGTGTTGTATCTGCGCAACAAACGTATGATACAATACGAGCCTGCCGACCCCGACCGTTTTCTCAACTGGCTAAAACGTCACAATATCAGAGACATCAACCAGCGTAGTACCATCATCAAAGAGATACACCGTAAGCTGAAACGAGCGAAAGTATAACTAATACGATAGCCTGTCCAAGTGTCCAAGGTGTCTATGTCTGTATTTACGTGGACACTTGGACAATACTCATCACTACATATGTAAAGCTCAATCATACCTGTCATACTGAGCGCTAGCGAATGTATCTGCCAAACCTAAAAGCTTATTTAGGTAGATTCTTCACATATGTTCAGCATTACATGCTACTATTAGGCTTTTAAAAGTTAATACTGAGTGTCCATTTGTCCAAGCTTATGGAGTAACGGACACCATGGACAGGTGGACAAACGCTTACCTTCCTGCTCTGATATAATTCATTGCATCTTCTATAATAGCATCCTTACCTTGGGTAGCCATTACAGGGTCTAGCGATACAAGCGAGTCTGGCCACATACCAAATGAGGTCACATCATTATCACTGGTGAGTATACGTGTAGATGGATACTTCAGCAACCAACCGTTAGGCAGTTCTCTTACGGTCACTTTACCATCGCCACCACCTGTAGTATCTCCAAATATCTTCACCGTAGGAAAAGAGAAAGCACCTGTGGCAAACACATTGGCAACACCTCTGGTATTACCATTTATCAACAATGCAAAACGCTCAGGGAATTTGGGTTTACTGCTCTGGTCTACCCAAGATGGTTGCAGGTCGGTATAGTGGTCGTGTGCAGCACCATTTTTATACTGTACCTTATATAGTAGTGTGCTGTAGCTAAAGCTGGTGTCGTAGCCCATTCTACGAAAGATAGGATACATGTTATCTGGGTCTCCACCATTATTGTTCCTGATGTCAAACACTATCCCATATAGGTCTACTGTACTGTCCAGGTATTGGTTTACGATGATGTCTATCTGGTCTTCAGTAATACGATCGGCAAACGTATTGAGGTATATATAAGCTACTGAGTCGATAATGGTATGGCGGAAAGGACCTGTTTGTTTAGCATTCTTCAGGTATACACGCTCTACCAGCAAGCGGTCAAAGTTCTCTTGATAGTCCGTATCATGACCACGATAGCGATAAGTATCAAAACCCGCTTCCAATACTATATTGCCATCTTTCAGGTGGCTGATGAGCTCTGCGCAAGTATCGTAGAACTGCTCTGTAGTCATTGTATCAAACAGCTTGGCACCATACACTACACGTAGCGAATCCCAATTCAATCCCTGCTCGTCGAACAGTGCATAACCCTCATCCAGTGTACGCCATATGTCATCAAACACTTCTATATCAGCTGGTCTGTTCTGCCCCTTAGGCATAAAGAGCTTTTCACAAGATGCCAGTGTTATTGCCAATATCAGTATTAGTGGTAATATCCTTTTCATATCTCTGCTGTCTCGTCTTAGCGTATTGGTTTAGTAGTTGAACATTAGTGTTAGCATAACGGTATGTTCGGCAAAGTATAGCTGTGTATTGTGCTTTATATTGTAATAGTCCCACTGATAACTAAGCCTGTACATATTACCATTCTCCGATGGATAGGTGAAACCAATACGGCTACTCAACCTAAGGTATTTAGTAATGGACTCTGTAACGCCTGTACTCACAAAGTCGCCCAGCCAGCTATTATCAGGGTCTAGGTCTTCTACCCTGTTCAAATATGCGGGACGTGTATAGTGTGCTACAAGTGGAATACTGACATCCCATGTTAGCTGTGCCTGACGCTTGTAATATTGCACTTCCTTCTTTAGCCTGCCACTTAGCCCAAAGGTGAAAGCATACTCATGTATATCCTGTGCATCCTGTAGGTGTGGTGCGTTCTTGTGGCTATACATAGCATTCAGCATAGCACCTGCGTATATGTCATTACGGTTCTCATAGCCCATTGGCACATGTAGCAGAAAACGATAATCCATCACTGCACGTTGAGACTTTACTTGTAGCGGCAGCAGGTCTTTCTTATTACGATTGAACCGCATGATTGAACCCTGTGCTAAGAACTCTGAATAAGTAGTGTTACTCTCCTTTACATGCCCTATCGATGGTGCAAAACCTACACTCCAATAGTTATATCGCGATATAGCATTGTCAGTAAAGGACTGATAAGTAGCACCTGCTCCCACGGTGATGTATCTTCTGAAACCTTGGTCGGTAACGATACCCATGTCTTCCATCTGTGCTGCTGCGGGAATGGTTGCGGCTATGGTCAATAGCGCTGCTGTACAACGCCTTAACAATTTCATATATAGTATCTCTTTCTTTGTCTAAAAAGGTAAATATAGCAAATACATACAGGTTTAGTATGGAGTATTATTGTCAAGCAGCATTTTTCATGAAGATATTGGTAAGTGGTATAATTTACCTTCAAAAGGGGGACTACTGATAAATATCAATACACTTAATTTGTATGACACAAACATTACACGCCCCTACAAACCCTGCTATGGCATTCCCTGTCTCTAGTCCTGATACTCATTACTCATACCACAACCAAAATTAATATGAGTAAACTATTAGCGGTAGTTTTTTTATTGACCATTAGCTTCTATGCTATTGCGCAAAACCTTGTGCCTAATCCTAGCTTTGAGTCTATAAACAACTGTCCTACCAGCTTTGGGCAGATACAGTGTCCATTGGTAACACCACCTTTTAGTCCTACTGTCAATGACTGGATATCAGCTGTTCCCAACAGTCCTGACTATTACAATGCCTGTTCAGGTAGTATCTACGCTTCAGTGCCTACTCATTTTCATGGTACTCACCCAGCGCGTACAGGTAATGCCTATGTAGGTATTGTAGGCTATTCGGGTTATCCTGTTAATGGTCCATCAGGTTCTTATTTTGAGTATGTTGAATGTCAGCTCGCACAGCCTTTGGTGGCAGGCAGAACCTATATTATTTCCTGCTATATGAGAATGGCTTTCAGGTTAGATTCTTTGCATACACCTAATATAGTTGCCTTAAAAGAGCTGGGAGCACTAGTCACTACTACACAAACAACATCCAACACAACACCTATCAATAGCAGTTTCACACCTCTTACCAGTTCTACCGGGGGCTACATAGATAGTGATACTACATGGATATATGTATCTGGTGAGTATAAAGCAACTGGCGGAGAAGAATGGCTAACACTGGGTTCTTTCAATGATGACAATGTCAATCCCGACTTTGGTCAGGTATTCCCACCTACTACGCTACCACTTACTACCTTTATGAACTATACGCTAATAGACGATGTATCTGTAGTAGAGAAACCCAGTTGTGATACTTTCTATAATACTTATGACACCATACTATGCAATAGTAAAAGTTTACCACTGAGCATAAGCTCATCATACACCGATATTGGAGTTAGCTATCTGTGGCATAATAGTACGACCAACGCATCTGTTTCTGCAACATCTACAGGTAAATATTGGTGTGTAGCTACTAAGGGTTGCAACTTGACAGTAGACACCTTCAACATATCACTGAACGATGATAAGCTTTACAGCAGTAGAGATACACTAGTTTGCTCACCAGATAGCATAATGATAAGTACCAGAGATAGTGCTTTGAGTTACAAATGGAGCACAGGAGATACTACACATTTCATTACCCCTATTGAATACGGTAGCTATTGGTGTATTACAGAGGTGGGTTGTAGCCAGTATACAGACACCATAAAGGTAAACCCCATAAGTAGGCTCACTAGTATAGACCTTGGTGAAGATGTGAATGTATGTGAAGAGCAGAGTGTACAGCTAGGCAAGCTCTATGCCGGTGATAATACCTATAGTTGGAATACGGGTGACGCTTCTTGCTGTATAGTGGCAGATGATGCTGGTATATATACACTTACCGTATCAGACCAATGTATAACACTTACTGATAGTATACGCATTGACAAACATGGCTGTAAGGACTGTTTCTTTGTGCCAAATGCTTTTACCCCTAATGCAGACGGACTGAATGATAAACTAAAACCTATTCCTCAGTGTGACATTAAACACTATGAGTTTCGTGTCTTTAACCGATGGGGAGAGGTAGTATACTACTCCACTACATTACATGATGGTTGGGATGGAAGATATAAGAATGTATCGGTAGAACTAGGAGCGTATTACTATTACATTGAGTACAATACTCTTCAGGATGATACTAAAAAGATATACAAAGGCGATGTTACTGTGATACGATAATAGCCACAACACATTAACAATCAGTACTATTTGTAAAATATTATATGCTTTATTTTCTTTTAAAACGAATAAATTCGTCGTCACTTGACCGATACTTGACGACCAATGATTTTACCTATCGTACCTTATGGCAACGAGGTACTAAGAAAGACGTGTGCGACAACAATAAGAACAGAAGCCACCACAGAGCTGATACACAACATGTGGGATACGCTAGAAGCTACCAATGGTGTAGGACTAGCGGCACCGCAAGTGAGTAGTAGCCAAAGTATATTCATAGTAGATAGCAAAGGCATGTATAACGACCTTACTGAAGAAGGGCGTAAAGTGTTTTGGGGAGATAAGGGTATACGCAAGACCTTTATTAACGCTACCATTATCAGCTATGCTGAGGAGACATGGATACATAAGGAGGGTTGTCTTAGCCTACCTAAACTACATATTGATGTAGAACGTTCTATTGCTATTACTATCAGGTATCAAGACGAATATTTCAACTGGCATGAAGAGAACTTTGGCGGTATGACGGCTCGTATCATTCAGCACGAATATGACCACGTGCAAGGTATCTTACATATAGACCATGTCAATAAGCAGAATCGACCTTTGTTCTTCAATGCAAGGCTAAGCCGTATAGTAAAAGGTAAAGTACGTACTAAGTACAAACTGGCTTCTCAAGGTCAATAGATCTATAAAGGTCACCTGATAAAAAAAGGGCTCTCGCTAATGGAAAACCCTATTTAATAT
>CAZPDA010000171.1:0-6675 GCA_964585115.1 uncultured Flavipsychrobacter sp. | reverse complement strand
ATTCAGTTATTACATTCCTGCTTCAGAGCCAGAGTACAATTACAGTACGGTCGCGCCGATGTCTTGTACGCTCAACGATGTTGGTACCGATACAAGAGACGCATCAGGCGGTAGCGACTACTATGCTAATTTTTTGAACGTCACAGTTAATAGCTGTCGAGATGCAAGTTTGTTGACACCAACATTCAATTGGGAAACTAGTCACGGGAACAGTGGTATATTGCCATTGCCTGCTGATGCTTATGACCCGGATGTGGTTTTGGTATCTCCTGATGGCTCAGACGAAACTTGGGCAATTGCCGTATACTACTCGCAAGATTATGGTGGGTATTGTATGAGTGTTTCTGAGTTTGACCCTAGTGCGCCATGGGCGTTCACTTCAATTAGCGGGCCTATGCTTATTCAAAACTATTCGCCATATTCCTCTTATGATCCACATATCAACATAGACTCTGACCATGAGGGGCACTATGCAGTAGTGATGCAGATGAATGGCTATATTTTGAGTAAGACAGAAACATATACTGGTGGTGCGCCGCTAGTGCCTACATCCCCACTTTCTTGGACAGACCTAATAGAGCCGGATGTGGCTTATATGGGCAACGGAGGAAACCAGATAAATGTAGTGGCCTTGACAGAGTCAAGGGACAGGTATAGAGTTCTTACGAGAGATTATTCAGGTATTCCGATAGATGTTTATAACTCTCCTGTAATGCCATATTTATTTCAGCCAAGAATTGCAGCACCTGTTACGGGTGGTATTGATGAATATGCAGTTACTGTAGGTAGGGAGTATACAGGAGGTTCTGTTACTTATAATGATATCCTTTTGCAGGTAAATGAGGGTGTTATCAATACGGTAAATAATGGTACTTGGGGATTACCAGTTGTTAACATAAACAACAAAAATGTTTTACCATGCCTTACCTATGCTTACAATGGCTACATGACGGGAGAACAGGTTTCAGTAGGTTGGTATATAGAGTCGATAGGTATCAACCCTATGCAACCTAATACCTTTATTGGGTTGGATATAAACCCCGCTTCGCTAACACCTAGCACTACTTTGTATCAGGATGTATCTAATTATTACGGGCTTAATAATGAGTCTACCTTGGCCTTGTCAGGCAGGCATACGGTATGGGCTAAGACAGCAGCCTTTACTTACGCCAACTCTACATCACCAAGCTATGCTGCGCAACTGGTTTGGAAGTATGTATACTCAGGCACTCCTCACTGGAAACCTACAGACGTAGATGCTGTGGCTAATAAAAATACAGGTGTAGCTGTATATCCTAATCCGGCTACTAATGAAGTGAACATCAGTGTAAATACACCGCAGCCATACAGCTACGAAATATATAACCAGCTAGGTCAGATAGTGGAACAAGGCACTATCAATGGCTCTAATAAAACAGTGACTATAGCTAACTGGGCAAATGGTTTGTACATAGTGAAAATGGAAAACCAAGAAACTCAGGAAATGTCTACTGTTCAGTTTGTTAAACAGTAAATAGATCCTTTAATAGTATTAAAGGCTTACCAAAACGGTAAGCCTTTTTTTAGTCTCTTTTATAATAAGCTAAGCATCCACTGCCGTCATAAGGGTAGAGTGTTAGCTCATCACCACAGAGTTTTAGTTCTTCGCCCAAGTAGCTAGAAAGGTATTGAGATGTGGTAAAGTGGTAGTTGCTTGCGCTGTCTTTTGTTAATTGCCATGTACCATAAGCTATATTCACATCGTTGCGATATAGTACATAGTGCCCGTCTTTATAGATGTATAGTTTAGCTGTGTGGTGTACACTGTTAGACCTGCATCTAAGACCGACCAACCGCCATGTGCCGATCATCTGTTCATTCATTGCTGCTAGAGACAGGTCAGCTTTTTTATTGCAAGAGTCTATACTTGTTAGCGTAGCATTGGTAGGGTATTCTAGTAGTTCTGCACTTGAGGTGTCTATGTAGTTATCGTCATTCTTGCAGCTAATTACTGTTAAGGTAAGTGCAATAAAAGCAAGTAGTGTAATTCGGATGTTGTAGCTCATAAGCGATGTGTTTCAATAATGATAACGATAAAAAAAGCGAGCTATTGCCCGCTTATGATATTGAAGTGTTTTTTAGTTTAATCCACCTTTACAAAGAAGTAAGATGGTCCATCAAGATATGCAGTTGATAGAACTAGCTTTTCTTCGCACAAGAGCACTTGCCCTCCTACGTATTGGTTGCTAGTAGAAGGCACTATCTCAAAAGTATTATTACTTTCCTTTATCTCCCAATTGCCATTCTCTGCATCTTCTCCTGCCTCTATAACGGTGAACTTGCTATTAGTGAGTGTCATGTATACCTCATTGGCTGGATAGTAAATAGAGCCGGGCTCCCAAGGATTAGTATGGTGATTAAGTTTCCAAGTGCCAACCAGCCTTGTAGCGATACCACTTACAGAATAGTTCTGGCCTTGGTGACAATCATATACTTCCTCATAAGAGAATGCAGGTACATTTTCATCTTCCTTATTGCAACCCGTAGTAGCAGAAAGGATAATTGTAAATATCAGTAAGGTTATAGCTCTAGTCATATTTTGTTGTTTTTGTGGTCTTATAGTTTCAACACAAAAACTATGCTATTGTTTACTTGTAGGTTTTAGAGAAATAGTAAGTATTACCATCTAAATGTCCATTGCTGAATATCAGTCCGTCTATGCAAATGTATGTGTAGCCGGCAGTATATGCCGTAGGTGTAGATAGGTCTAGCGAGTAGTTGCCATTATCTTCTGTCACCTTCCATGTGCCTGTAGCTATTTCTTTCCCATCTTCTGTAAGGCTGTAAGAGCTATCTGCTTCTAGCTCTAAAAAGACATCATAGTCAGGTGTTATGGTCTGCTGCCCCGAGCCATAGTTCTCATATTGGTATAGCCACCAAAGACCTGTGATGCGCGATGTTACATTCTCTATCGTTGGTGAGCTTTCGTTGTGGCAGTTGTATATCCTGTCAAACTCTTTACGCCCTTCTTCTTTTTTGCATCCGATAGATGTGCTCAGTACAAATGCTGTAGCTACTAATAGAGTAATAGTGGTCGTTATGGTTCTAATCATTTTTTGTATAGTTATAAGTAGTCAAATTTATAAGAATTACTGTCACTGTTATGTTAATAAAAAAGCGAGCATAAAGCCCGCTTCTTTATAGTAATTATATGTGTTGTTTTAGCGAAGGTCTACTACGTCAACCCCCGGAAATTCTTTAGCATCAAATACAAAATAGCTGTCGTTGATAGAAGGGTTAGGTGTGAAGTCTTTTATCAAGTATTCGTACACCGCACCGCTGTTGTCATACATTAAGCTCTTAACGATAGTACTGTTGCTTTGGTTGATGAACAGCTTTACTTTATTAATGTTGGTAGCGTCGCTTTTAGCATTTAGCGTAATAACATCGCAAGTGCTACCGTTCACCTTAGCTGTGCCGGAGTAGGTATAATTGTAGTCTTTTTGGTAAGAACCTGTAAATATCTTTTGAGGAGATACTGTTTGATCGTCAGGGTTGTAGTCCTGTACGTTCACCTCGTTCATATCCTTCATGTATACCCACATGGTCTTAGTGTCGGTCATTATTTGTTGCGCATCCATTTTTATGCGGTACTTATTCCCTTTCATGTAGAAAGTTCCCTTTCTGCTATCATCTACACCGTTGCCGGATATCTTCATTGTAAAGTCTGCCTTGATAGCTTTCAGGCTTTGGAAATTCTTGTTCACTTTGTCTAGTATCGACTGGGCTTTAGCATCGTTCTGCGCCAGGGCAGGTTGCGCTATCACACATATCATTAAAGCCAGCAGAGATAAAATCTTTTTCATCAAAATCTTTTCGTTTCAGGTTTGTTATCTATTCACAAACTGCAAAGTAAGTGAATGATACTTTAAGAAAAATATAAATAATTGTTACGGTTACTATAAACTATTCAAAAACTGTTCCAACTCGGTTTCGGTACTCATCATCACCTCGCGAGGCTTGCTGCCCATAGATGGGCCAACGATGCCTGCTGCTTCCAACTGGTCCATGATGCGACCTGCGCGATTGTAACCAAGGTTGAAACGGCGCTGTAACATGGATGTAGAGCCAGACTGTGATTGCACTACTTGGCGAGCACAATCTTCAAATAGTTTGTCGCGGTTGGTAAGGTCTGCGCTGCCGCTATTGCCACCACCGTCTTCACCTTCATATTCAGGTAGCTCAAAGGCAGAAAGGTAACCACGCTGTTCGCCGATGTATTCTGCTATCTCTTCTACCTCCGGTGTGTCTACAAATGCACACTGTAGGCGCAGTATCTCACTACCAAAAGAGATAAGCATATCACCACGACCGATAAGCTGTTCGGCACCACCTGCATCTAATATGGTACGTGAATCGACCTTGGCAGATACCTTAAAGGCGATACGTGCAGGGAAGTTGGCTTTGATAGTACCCGTTATCACATTTACAGATGGACGCTGTGTAGCAATGATAAGGTGTATACCTACCGCACGGGCTAGCTGAGCTAAACGAGCTATTGGCATTTCTACCTCCTTGCCTGCTGTCATTATCAGGTCTGCAAACTCATCTACTACCAGTACTATAAATGGTAGGTATTGGTGGCCGTTCTCAGGGTTGAGACGGCGCTTTATGAACTTCTCGTTGTATTCTTTGATGTTCCTAGCTCGGGCTTGCTTTAGCAATTCGTAACGGTTGTCCATCTCAATACACAAAGCATTCAGTGTATTGATAACCTTTTTGGTGTCGGTGATGATGGCCTCTTCTTCGTTAGGTAATTTTGCTAAGAAGTGTTTCTCAATAGTTCTGTATACTGATAGCTCTACCTTTTTAGGGTCTACCATCACAAACTTGAGTTGAGAAGGATGTTTCTTATATAATAATGATACAAGAATGGTGTTGATACCAACTGATTTACCCTGACCTGTAGCACCTGCCATCAGCAAGTGAGGCATTGTAGCAAGGTCTACTATATAGTTCTCGTTGTCTATCTTTTTACCCAGTGCAATTGGTAGGCTCATTTTAGTATTAGCAAACTTTTCACTTGCTAATAAAGAGCGGATGCCTACTATTTGTTTGTTGGCATTTGGCACCTCTATACCTATCGTTCCTTTACCTGGTATCGGTGCTATGATACGGATACCAAGTGCTGCAAGGTTCAGTGCAATGTCGTCTTCAAGGTTACGAATTTTAGATATACGCACTCCCTCCGCAGGTACTATCTCGTATAAGGTAACGGTAGGACCTACCGTAGCACTGATGCGCTGTATCTCTATACCAAAGCTTTTAAGCGTTTGGATGATCTGGTTCTTATTCTTTTCCAGCTCTTCTTTATCCAGTACTATAGACTCTTGAGAACGCTTGGTGAGTATGTCAAGGGTCGGGAATTTGTAATCAGGCAGGTCTAGCTCAGGAGCATAAGGTTCATTGTCTTCAATGCTTATATGGTCTCCGTTAGACGGTACTGCTTTTTCCTCTTCTTTTTTGGTTACCTCAAAAGACAACTCCAGGTCTTCTTCCTTTTCTTCTTCAGGTTGAGGTGTTGGCTCTACTATTGGTCGTTCCTCCACCGTAGTTGTATGCTCTAGTTCTATTTCTGCTTTAGGTTCTTCTTGCTGGGTGTTATATAGATCATTGATAGACTGTTGCTTAGGTTGAGGCTCTTTTTCCGTCAACTGCATGTCTACCGTATTGGTCTCTTCTTCCTCTGTTATCTCAATAGTTCTATGTTCCGTATCGTTCTTCAGTGCATTAGGCGTGTCAGCCGTGTCGTTGTTAGTCTCAATATTCTCCTCTTGTTCTTGAGTTCCTTCTGTCTTGCCTTTGCTAAGGTCTGGAGTAATGGCAGATGCAACATCTTTTACCTTAGCTGCAGTTCTCTTTGCACGTTTAAGGATAGGAGATATATCCAAAGCGAATATCACAAAAGCAAAGAATGCAATTATGGCAAGTAGCACTAGTCCTGTGCCTGCCGTGCCTAAAAAGCCATTCATATAAGTAATGGCCTCATTGCCCCAAGCTCCCCCAAATGGGAATGACGCATCGGGCATGAAATAAGTAAGGGTAGGGGCAACTAGTAGTAGTATGATAGATACCCAGCGGAAGTACTTGGCTATAGCTAGCTTGCGCTTGCCATATATCACCTTTATGCTCAGCATACATATAGCTAAGCCTATTGCTAATGCAGCAATACCCACACCTTCGTATACAAGGCGGTGAGCAACGTATGCACCAAAGCGTCCGCACCAGTTGGCTACGGGTACTTTTTCAGTGAATAAGAATTCAGACCATCCTTTTCCGGATAGCAGCTTGTCTTGATCTGCTTGCCAGCTAAAGCAATAACTGATAATAGATAATGTGACAAACACACCTATAAATAATAGTGTGATGCCAATACCTAAACGTATTTGCTTTTTACGGTCTGCAGATAGTTTTACGTCCTTCTCTTCAAGATCAGGAGCCGGTCTTTTCGTGTTTTTCTTGGATTTGGCCATAATGGGCTAGCAAGCAGCAAAAGTACAATTTATAAAAGCTAGACAATAGTTAATAAGCAAGAGCGTAAAAATAGTTATTTGGATAATGTATCAAAAAGGCTAATTTTAGAATGCATTACCCGTTACAGAAATTTAGTTTTCTGTTAACATGCATATAATAGGT
>CAZPDA010000170.1:0-6701 GCA_964585115.1 uncultured Flavipsychrobacter sp. | reverse complement strand
GTTTCTATCTCTTATCCTTAGCAACTATATCTATGCCCAACATGTACAAATTGTAAAAGGCACTGTTGTAGACGTAGAGACAAAGGTAAGGTTAGTGGGAGTATCCGTAGGCATAATAGATGTTAAACCTTCGATAGGGAATGTAACAGATGAGAACGGGCGTTTTGCAATAGAAGGTGTACCTGTTGGAAAGCATACGGTACAGCTAACCTATGTGGGTTACAAGACCGTAACCATCCCCAATGTATTGATAACCTCAGCAAAGGAGGTAGTGTTAAATATAGAAATGGAGGAGAGTGCCACCAGCATGAAAGAGGTGACCGTATCTACTAAGAGGGATAAGGTGAATGAGATGGCAATGATAAGTGTGCGTGCCTTTGATATACAAGAGACGGAGCGATATGCAGGCAGCCGTGCCGACCCTGCACGTATGGCGGCCAACTTTGCAGGAGTGCTGGGAGCTGATGATTCGCGCAACGACATTATAATAAGAGGCAACTCACCACAAGGTGTACTGTGGAGACTGGAAGGGATAGACATTCCTAACCCCAACCACTTTGGTGTGGCAGGTACAACAGGCGGTCCTGTTACTATACTCAACAATAAGACTTTGGCTACAAGTGATTTCTTTACAGGAGCATTCCCATCAGAGTATGGTAACTCTACGGCAGGTGTCTTTGACCTAAAGATGCGCAATGGTAACAGAGATAGATATGAGTTTACCGGTCAGTTAGGCTTTTTGGGTACTGAACTTGCTGCGGAAGGACCTATCAGCAAAAAGAGTGGGTCTTCATTTTTGGTGACGTACAGATATTCTACCCTAAAACTTTTTGAGGGCTTGAATATTAAGATAGGAACTAATTCTATTCCTAATTATCAAGATGCAGCGTTCAAGCTGAATTTCCCGTTAAGTAAGAAAACCAACCTGTCCTTCTTTGGGGTAGGTGGGTTGAGCAAAATAGACCTAATAGTAAGTAATACCAATGAACAGCCTGAGGAGCTATATGGAGAGTCTGACAGAGACCAGTATTTTGGTTCTAACACAGGAGTGGTAGGCGCAACACTTGGTCACAATATCAACTCCTCTGCCTATACCAAGCTGATAGTAGCGCAAACTTACAATAGAAATAGAGCTAACCATGATAAGGTATTCCGCAATGCGAACTATGAAGTAGACTCACTAAAGAACATACTGGGTTACAACTTTGTCACCAATACTACTGTGCTGCATTGGTATGTCAATAAGAAGATAAGTGCTAAGCATGTGGTAAGAGCAGGGCTTATTAATAACTACTATATGGTAGACTATGTAGACAGTAGCAGGCAGTATCCACCTACAAGGCAAGACTGGCAGTACAGACTGGACTATGGAGGTAATACAAATCTCACTCAGGGTTATGTACAATATAAGTTCCGCCCTGATGACAACTGGACAGTGACAGCCGGTCTGCATGGTCAGTATCTCAGTCATAGTAGGTCAAAGTCTATAGAGCCAAGAGTTGGGGTGCGTAGAACTACTGCACGCAGTGGTACATTCAGCTTTGGGTATGGGCTGCATAGTCAGATGCAACAACTGTATCAATACTTTGCCCAAGTACCCAGTATGCCTACCGTCATCAGGCAGAATTATAATATGGACTTCACCCGTAGCCACCACCTAGTAGGGGGGTATGAATATGCATTCTCTAAAACCATGAGGGCTAAGACAGAGGTGTATTATCAATACCTCTTCAATGTGCCGATAGAGATCAGAACAGGGTCATCTTTTTCAGGCTTGAACCAAGGAGCATCATTTAGTAGGGTATTCCCTGACAAGGTGCTGAATAATGGAACCGGCTATAACTACGGTCTAGAACTCACTATAGAGAAAGCATTTAGTCGAGGGTACTATTTCATGTTCACAGGAGCATTGTTCGACTCAAAGGCTAAAGGCAATGACGGTATTTACCGCAATACAGACTATAACGGGCGATTTGCGACAAATTTCTTAGCGGGATATGAAAAGAAGTTAGGTAAGAACAGCACCTTACTAACAGGTGTAAAGCTGACCTATACAGGAGGAAGGCGCTACTCTCCGCCGGATGTAGCAGCTTCCAGCCAGTTGGGAGACTATGTAGTGATCGATAGTCTGAGGAATACCTTGCAGTTCCCCGATTATTTTAGAGCTGATGTAAAAATAGGGATACGTATCAATGCCATGAAGCTGACCCATGAGCTTGCTTTCGACCTTGTAAATATATTAGGCACTCAAAATGTGCTCTCACTTACCTATAGTGATGACTTAGCACAATTGGGGCAATATCCGTTCACAAGGCAATACCAGCTTGGCTTTTTGCCACTATTCTACTATAAAGTAGACCTTGGCATCAAGCGGAAATAAATTTTTTTCAAAAAAAAACTCAGAAATGGGGTTACCTTTTTTGTGTGAGCGTATAAATACCCAAATCAAACCTTAAAAATAACAATTATGAAATTTGCAAAATTAGCAATCTTCGCTTTCGCTCTAGGTATGTTCACTGTTTCTTGTGGTGAGTCTACTAACACTGATTCAGCTGATACTACTCAAACTGATGCTACAGCTCCTGCTGACGACGCAACTGCTCCAGCTGCTGACGCTGCTGCTGATGCTGCACAAGACGCTGCTCAAGTAGCTGATTCTGCTGCTGATGCTGCACAAGATGCTGCTGCTGACGCTCATGATGCTGCTGCACACTAAGCGAAGCTTATAAAGCAATTAATTTAACCAAAACATAGAAAGCCGTCTTGAAAAAGACGGTTTTTTATTTGCCCTTACCTGAAATAACGATAACTATTTCTCCTTTGGGTGGGGTAGCCTCATAATGAGCAGCTAGCTCTGCTAGTGTACCTCTGCGTGTTTCTTCAAACATTTTGGTGAGTTCTCTGCATACTGCTACATGTCTGTCTTCGCCTAAATGCTGTCCAAGCTCTTTTAGCGACTTTACCAGGCGGTGCGGAGATTCGTATAAAATAATAGTGCGGGGTTCTTCAGCCAGTTTGCTGAAAAAGGTTTGCCTGCCTTTCTTCTGAGGTGGAAAACCTTCAAATACAAAACTAGTGCATGGAATGCCCGACTGTACCAGTGCAGGAATAAAAGCACTGGCACCGGGTAAACATTCTACAGGAATATCATTCTTAACACACTCACGCACCAAAAGGAAGCCCGGGTCTGATATGCCGGGTGTGCCCGCATCTGTTATCAGTGCATAGGTCTTGCCTGCTTGCAACTGTTCTATCAGGTGCGTTACGACCTTGTGTTCGTTGTGCTGGTGGTATGGTGTGAGTGGCTTCTGTATATTGTAGTGCTTAAGCAATACAGAGCTGGTACGTGTATCTTCACAAAGTATACCATCGGCATTATTAAGCACCTCAATGGCACGATAGGTGATGTCGCCTAAATTGCCAATGGGAGATGGTACCAAGTATAACTTCATAAGATGTAGTACGGGTTAGTCTGCAACTATAGTATAGTTGTATTGCTCCATTACAGGGTTAGCCAATAGCTTTTTGCAAGCCTCTTCTGCAATGCTTTTTGCTTCGTCTTCAGAAGCTGCATCGATACTTAGCGTTATATGCTTGCCTATGCGTACTTTCTCTACACTTTCAAGACCAAGGTTGTGCAGGCTAGTGTTTACTGCTTTTCCTTGAGGGTCAAGAAGTTCTGTCAAAGGCATTACGTTGATGTGCGCTGTAAATTTCATTTTATTAAGCTTCAGCCGGTTTGTATATAAAAGACAAAATTACGTATAGTATAAATAATACGGGAATAATTGCTGCTTGAATTGCAATACCACCCCCGATAGCTACTAATAATAGTATGATCTGTGGCCAGATATTCTTTATCTGCCAGCTAGATGGCATTAGTTTGAAGAACTTGATCTTTGATACCATCAGGTAGCACATTAGTGCGATGATACCGTATAATACCCATTTATTCTGCAATGTTGCTCCCAGCTCTGTATCGAACCATGTGATGATAGGCAATGAAGCGATAACAATACCTACTGCAGGTATCGGTAAGCCGATAAAGCCTCCTTTTTGAGCATCGGGTGCTACATTGTAGCGAGCCAGTCTTAGTGCTCCGAAGCATGGTATCAAGAATGCAGGTGCCATTGCCAGCATGTTCCCTTCTATAGCGTCAGGCTCCATCATTAGGGTATGCCACAGTAGCTTGAACATGATAGCCGCAGGCGCTACACCAAATGATACGATGTCTGCCAATGAGTCAAGATCTTTGCCTATTGGCGAAAAGACCTTTAGTGCACGAGCCGCAAAGCCATCCAGCATATCAAATATAGCTGCAGCCAGTATCAGGAATGAACCCATATATATTTGGGTAGATGCATGCACCCAGTCCCAGTTGGGTCCTCCCGTTCTGAAGTTGGATAAAAATGGTTGCTCGCTGAATATATATGCCGTGGCCAAACAACCACAGAATAGATTAGCTAACGTAAGCAGATTTGGTAAATGCTTCATGAGGCATCAAAAGTAGCAAACTATAAGAAATGTGTATAGCATTAAGGATAAAAAAGCCGGATCAAGATAATCCGGCTCTATATAATATGATAAAGTACTGTAATTACTCAGGTACTACCAGTCTGAAACCATTACCGTGAATGTTCACGATCTCTACAGCACTGTCTCCTTTTAGATACTTACGTAGCTTAGCTATATAAACATCCATACTACGACCATTGAAGTAGGTATCGCTACCCCAGATACGCTTCAAAGCAGCATCACGTGGTAGTAGATCGTTCTTATATTCACATAGCATTTGTAGCAGTTCATTCTCTTTAGGAGAAAGTGTTTGAGAGTTGCCATCATGCTCAAGCGTACGTAGCTTACTATTGAAGTGGTAGCTACCTATATCGAATTCCACTTCTGAGTGTTGTTTCTCTTGTAGCTCTTGGTTACGCTTCAATACTGCTTTTATCTTTTCCAGCAGTATCTCGCTATCAAAAGGTTTAGTGATGTAATCATCTGCACCTAGCTTATATCCGTTGAGTATATCTTCCTTCATGCTTTTAGCCGATAGGAAGAACAGTGGAATATCAGGATCTACATCTCTTATCTCTTCTGCCAGTGTGAAGCCATCCATATTAGGCATCATCACATCAAGCAAGCATATATCGAATTTTTCTCTGCGGAAAGCAGCAAGACCAAGTATTCCATCTCTTGCCAGCTCTACAACAAAGTCATTTAGCTCAAGATAGTTCTTCAGTACTTGACCAAAGTTGCTGTCATCTTCAACCAGGAGTATTTTATATTGTTCATTATCCATAATGCGAAAAAGAGTATGTTTTGATAAAAGTAATAAGCCTGTGGCTTATTTCACAGGTAATTTTTTGTTAAAAGCGTGGGCAGTTGATCGTCCCTCTGCGTCTGCCACCTTGGCCATACATGCCTTGGTAGATGATCGCAAATTCAATAGCGCCGCCACTTCGGTTTTGTAGGTCACGATCGCCCATAGTGAAGTCGTAGCTGGTAGTGAATTTAAGCCCACCCCATTGCAGACCGAATAGACCGATAGCTGCCTCGTCCCATCTATGATAGATGCCTAGTATCAGGTCGGTAGCATTTTTATCCTTACCACCAAGGAAGAAACTACCATTAACGCCATATACTATCTCATTAGCACCCGATTGGGTGGTATAATATACTGATGGGTTCAATAATACACCTGTTCTCATTCTTAAAAGTGCGTCAATATTAGCAGTAGGGCGCATCTTTAAAGTGTTTACCATACCATAGAAGCTTTCTTGTGGCTGGTTTAAATGAGCTAAGCCAACGCCGACCTTCAAGTAGAAAGCCTCGTTTGGGAAATAAGCATAGTTTATACCTGCACTTACGTCGTAATAGCTGGTCTGTATATGAGTATAGTCTTCTCCATTTGCCAGGTTCTGGTCGAAGCTAAAGCCGTTCCACTGTTGGTCGAATGTAAATGCTGAATAATCTACGCTACGGTTACCATATGCACCCGATATGCCTGCAGATATCATACTTGTTTCTCCCATCTGCACGTGGTAGGCTATAAAGGCCTCTGTACGGGTAAGTGTGAGTTTGCCATCACCCGCCTGGTCATTATAGAATGCTAGCCCTAGCCCTAGCCAGTTGGTCATATTCCTATTCCTGAATGCCTGAAAATCTGCAAATGCTGAAATGGTCTTATAAGGCACAGGAAGTTTTGCCCATTGGCTTCTATAGTTTGCACCTACTCTATAATCCGATTCACTCATCAAAGCCGTATTGGCAGGGTTGAGTAGCATTGGTGAATTGTAGTATTGAGAAAAGTGCATGCCTTGTGCTTGTGCGGCAACATCGAGCACTAAAACTAATATGGTTAATATGAGTAATCGCTTCATCATACTATCTTAATAAAGTAACATTTCCTGACTTATGCAATGATGTACCATCTATGAAAGTGACATCTAAGACAAATCCGTAAGACTCCATTGGCTGTTCTTTGCCTTTGTATGTACCATCCCAACCAATATCCTGATCTGTAGTTTCAAATATCACTTCACCCCAACGGTTATATATTTTTAGTACCATCTCTTCGATACCGGAACCTCTTACATAAAGTACATCATTAGCGCCATCTTTATTAGGGCTGAATGCATTTGGTAGGTCAGCAAGAGGGTATACGTCTGCTTCTACTGTTTTGCATAGTCTATCTATACAAC
>CAZPDA010000169.1:0-6845 GCA_964585115.1 uncultured Flavipsychrobacter sp. | reverse complement strand
TTTCTATATTTTGCGAATGCATTGTTTTAACGCAAGTTTGGCAACAATTCATACAATAACAACATGGCAGACCCACAAATAGTACTTAGAGCAGCAACAAAAGAGGATTGTCCTCAACTGATGGAACTCATTAAAGAACTGGCAGTATACGAAAAAGAGCCTGATGCAGTGACCGTAAGCATGGAGCATTTTGTAGATAGCGGCTTTGGTGCGTCTCCAGTATGGTGGGCTATAGTTGCAGAAGTAGAGGGTAAGATAGTAGGTTGTGCGCTATACTACATCCGATACTCTACATGGAAAGGACAACGTATGTATTTGGAAGACCTTATAGTAAATGAGGCTTGGAGGGGTAAGGGTATTGGCAAACAGCTATTGGACGAACTGATACAAATAGCTAAAGAAAAAAGCTATAGCGGCATCATGTGGCAAGTGCTGGACTGGAATGAACCTGCCATCAACTTTTACAAGAAATACAATGCTTCTTTTGATGAAGGCTGGCTGAATGTGAATGTTGACTTTTAGTACATGTAGTACCCTTCCTTAAGATAAGACGGGCACTTGTAGGTCTTAAGCTGGAAAGACAGATTAAACATGAACATCAAATATTGGTCTTTGCTGGCACTATTCCCCCTTTGCTTACCCGGGCGACCTAAAACCTGACCATCTGAACGGTCTTGCAAAACATTGGCAGGGTTAGGTACCAATGGGTCTGTAGGGAAGTATTGCTGACCAACATAAGTAGTACTCACATCATCAATATAGTCAGTAAGCGTAAGCCTGTTAGCTATCTCAAAACCGACATTGACACCCGGTAATACCCAATACTTAACACCGGCACCTACAGGGAAGCAAATACTTGTTCTACCATACTTTCTATCATCAAAACCTGCATTCTGTCCTTCTGTACCCAGAGAACGTAGGTCGTACCTTGTACCTTGATATGTAGTATATGGACTGTAATAGAATACACCTACACCACCTGTAATATATGGTGTAAAGCGACTTTTCAATTCACCTGTATAGAAACGGAAAAAGTTGAACTCTGCCTGTACAGAACCTTCTATTATATCAGAACGGAAGTCTAGATTTCTGGCTTGATTGTAGGGGTTATCTGTGAACTTATCATCGTAACCCACCTTAGTATATGCTGCTGATGCACGTATACCGATGTACGGGTTCATGTGAAATCTCATAAACACACCACCTGCAGGACGTATATAGCGAAACCCGTGATTCTCATTAAGGTCTCCAAAATACTGAGACCCGCCAACAGACACTCCGTACTCTGTAGTACTAAAGAATGTTTGCGCCTTTGATGTAGCAAAGGTGAACAGTATCAACGCCGTAAGTATGTATAAGCTTTTTTGCATAGCAACAAATACTTAACTACAAATGTAATATTTATATTGTCCTATCAAATAGTATCTTAATTCCTACGGTCGATACCCCAGTATAGTTTTTGTCTCATTGTTCTCAGGAAGTTATGCTCATCTGGCCTCACTAAAGATATGGTAAAGTTCTCCTTTTTCACCGCCAACTGCACCGAGCTGGTAATGGTCTCTGTGCGAGAGTCCATAGTACACAAGAACTGTTCTGTACGTCCTTCCACCTCAAAAGAGATGATGTTATCATCCGGCACTATTATCGGTCTTGTATTCAAGTTGTGCGGAGCAACAGGCGTAATTACAAAGCTGGATGCTTGCGGAAATACCACAGGACCACCACAACTAAGCGAATATCCTGTAGAGCCTGTAGGTGTAGACACTATCAAGCCATCTGCCCAGTAGGTATTCAAGAACTCACCATTGAGGTAGGTGTGTATCTTTATCATAGAAGAAGAATCCTTTCTATGCAGGGTAAACTCATTAAGTGCAAACGGAGACCCGTTGAATAAAGGCACACTTGCATCAAGATGTAGCAGAGAGCGTTTCTCTAATGTGTACGAACCTCTTACCAAAGATAATATAGCTGCTTCTACTTCCTCCTCAGGTATTGCTGCAAGGAAACCAAGTCTGCCCAAGTTGATACCAATAAGCGGTATATCAGAACCACCTACAAAGCATACGGTATCCAGCAGTGTACCATCGCCACCAAGGCTGAATAGCATATCTATATTCATAGGCAGGTCTCGCTTACCTGTGAATAGTTTAGGCGTTTCCTTTAGCTCAAGATGTGGTGCTATAGCATCGTAAAAGTCCTTGAAGAACACCAATTGCAAAGAATGGTCTTGCAACAGTTTTACGATATGCTGAATTACCGGAATGTCTTGCTCTTCGAAAGTGCGATTGTACAGAGCTACAAGCATGATACTGAATAAATTATGATAAAGCAGGTTGCTACCTACTCTGTTTTGAAATGTAAAAATAATCCTTTTTCACCCAAATGGTTCCACGAGTACTCAAACCTAACCTTAAAGTCATAGGCCGTTACAAAGTCTACACCCATACCTGCCGAGTACAATATACGGTTATTCAGGGTGCTATTGCTGGGGTATTTATTTCGTGCATAGCCTATATCTGTATACACTTTCGGGTATATCCTCACCGGCATAGACGATATATACTTGATAGGGATATTGCGGATATAAGTATTGAGCAACTCGTACTTCAACGTATTTCTCACTATACCATACTGCGAGCCATCTATCACGTAGTACTCATAACCACGCACATACTCCTCATCTATACCCATGGCATAACGATAACTATAAGGTTGCTTTTCGGGGAAGGTGGCACGCCCTCTAAAGATATGTGCCGAGTAAAATTTGTTGCTTATACGCTTAAAATAGGCTGCCTCTACTTGCGCAAAGTGTTGTTGGTCAATGCCCTTCCAGCCTAGCCTACTCACACCGTATAGCACTGTTTTAAAACCTGTTAGCGGGTAGTTCCAGTTGTCAACAAGGTTCAGGTCGAAGCGGTAGATAAGCTCCATCATGCGTAGGTCAGCACTGTTATTCAGATGATAATCCGGATTCAGTATCAACATAGTATCTGCCACGGCAGCACTACGGTAACCCAACTGCACCGTATGTCTGGTAGCATAGCCGGGGCGAAATACATACTTAGCCGCAACATCAAATTCATTTAGGATGAACTTACCCGGTGTACGGGCAAACTCCCATTTGTTACTATCAGTAGTGTAGAACTTCTCTCCATTGCGTGCAAAGAATATGGATGCTCCCAACCCGTGCTTCTGATGTTTGTCTATATACGGGCGAAAGTACTCTAGCCCAAAGCGTTGCGTATAACCCACCTGTGCAGTAACATTCACCTGCTCCAGATTGCCTCTGAAGTTCTTGTGCTTAAGGGTCATCCCTACATTCACACGTTTGAAGTCTCGATTCTGCTCTACCCACCATACATTGAAGTTTCTATCTGCCAGCTTGAAGGTAAACTCAGGTATGATATACCACTGCTCTACTACAGATATATTCCAGTCTATCGTGTCTTTGCTTACATGCACCGTATTGATAGTAACCTCTGTAAATAGAGACAGATTGAACACCCTTTGCCTATTCCACTCCGTAAGTGCATCTAGAGAATCCCTTAGCAGGTATGCATCTTCAGACACACTCATTTCTCTCAATATTATGGACTTACGTGTCTTCTGATTGCCCTCAATATCTATGTTGCGCAGATATACATACTTGGGGCTAAAGGCATTAGCATCCTGTGCCTTACTGAAGCAAGGTATCATTACCAGTAGCAATATGTATAGTAGGGGGTATCGCATCAAATCGCACGCAAGATAACATCAAACCAACGGTATATGAAGCACAGGCATAGTTATTAGCAATGCTTTACTAATTTAGAGCCATGCTTACAGTTTCACTACACGGTATACAGATACAGGCTGCAAGAGGACTATATGAGGAAGAACATACACTACCCAACCATTTTGAAGTGGATGTAGACATCAGTACTCCCGTTAGCGACCCCTCTACCATGCCTTTTATAGACTATACGCTAATACGTGAAACGGTAGCAAAAGCCTTCAGCGAACCGTATGACCTGCTGGAGAACTTCATACAAGAGATACACAGCTTGCTGAAAGACACCTTCCCAATGGCAGAACATGTGAAGATATGTGTACGCAAAATGACCCCACCTATGCCGGGTGAAGTACACTACGCACAGGTATGCTATGAAGGATAAAATTTAATATAATAACACTTAACACTATGATGAGAAGAATTAGCCTGCTAGTCTTAATAGCAATCTTACCCTTGACCTCTTCGGGGCAAAAACGTTCAATATTACTTGAGCTGAATAAAGGTGAAACATATATATCTTCCATAGAAGGCACGATGTCAGTCCACCAAACGATTGATAACGCTGAAAACAAGTCTGAAATTCAGTATGCCGGCAAAATGCTTTTCTATGTAAAAGACATTGATAATGATATATACACACTTTCAACCACATATACCTCATTCACCATTAATGTTAATATGAGTATTAATGACGAAGATATCAGCATGATTTTTTCTTCAGACACTACCGTTGACGTAAAAAATATATTTACGGAAATACTGAACAAAACCTTACAAAGAATGACTAATAAAACCTTTACCGTTACTATGAATAAAACTGGCACAATAAAGCAAGTCATAGGATATAAAGAGGTTTTTAGAAACGCTATTGACAGTACATTCAGACCTTTTGGTCAACTTGATGCACTAGCTAAGAGTGAGCTAGAGTTACAGTTGTCAGTGTATTTGGATAAGACATTTAGTGATGATGCTATCAAAAGCTCATTTGAAAACTTCTTTGATGTCTACACAAACAAAGCGGTTGCCGTAAACGACCAGTGGTCAAACGATATTCAAACAACAGATAGCTCAACGCTAGATAATAAGACTACATATACTTTGAAAGAGCAGAATAAAGACTACCTACTAATATCGGCTACGGGAACAATGGTCATTGACGAAGAAAAAAACTTAGATAGTACTTATTCTTCAATATCACACATGAAAGGAGATGAGGTTGGCAGCTTCAAAATAGACCCTGTGTCAGGATGGATCATCGAAGCAAAAGTTTCCAGTGAATTGTACGGGCAAATACATTTAACTTCTGATGACCAACCATCAGATAATAAAACCGTTCCAATATCAATTATATCAACATCTACTATCAGCAATAAATAAACTCATATAGTCATATAGGTAACAACAAAAAAGAGCTGCATTATTAGTGCAGCTCTTCTTCTTATATCGTTTCGGGTTCGTTATTACTTACCTTCTACTAGTTTTTCTATAGCAGTATCGTATAGGTCTTTCCACTCACTGATGTTGCCCCAGTTGTCACCACCTACTTTTATCTTACCATCGTTGGTAACCGCTCCTATCTGCATGTAATGATAACCTTCTATTGCGTTCTCGAAGTCTTGCTTCAGCTCACGGCTTACGGTTACTATCACTCTGCTCTGTGCCTCACCAAACAACCATGCATCTTTACGCACATTAGGGTTGTAGATGATATCAAAGCCCATGTTCTTTTGGAAAGAGCTTTCCATCAGGTTCACGATAAGACCACCTTCTGATATATCATGTGCACTGTTCACAGTTTTATTTCTTACCAGCTTCAGTACTGTTTGCTGTAGTTCGTACTCATCGTCCATATCAAAAGCAGGAGCAGGACTGTACTCTACGTTGCATATCTTATGCAGGTATTCAGAGCTGTTGATGTCGTTTCTGTTGTGACCTAATACATAGATAACATCGCCTTCGTTCTTGAAGTACATGGTCATCTTCTGGTTTAGGTTGTCCAGCACACCCACCATACCAATAGTCGGTGTAGGATATACAGGACCATCATCACTGCTTTGGTTGTAGAAGCTCACGTTACCACCCGTTACAGGTGTGCTCAACTTCTCACATGCGATACCCATACCCTTAATAGCATTCTCAAACTGATAGTACACTTCAGGGTTGTACGGGTTACCAAAGTTCAGACAGTTGGTAATAGCCACAGGCTCACCACCACTACATACTATGTTACGAGCAGCTTCACTCACGGCCATCATACCACCCTTTAGCGGGTCTGCAAATACGTATCGGCTATTACAGTCGGTAGTAACGGCAAGTGCCTTATCGCTACCATGCACACGCACTACAGGCGCACTACTAGGCTCGTTGGTATGTGTATTGCCCGTACCTACCATGCTATCATACTGATCGTACACCCAACGCTTAGATGCGATAGTAGGCAACTGTACCAGCTGTTTAGCCACAGCTTGCAGGTCAGTAGGTTCCGGTATAGTATCCGGGTTGAATGCTTTTATCTTTTCAAAATACTTAGGCTCGGCACTTTCTCTGGTATATACCGGAGCACCACCACCCAAGCAAAGACTAGCTGCAGGCACATCGGCTACCAGCTCGTCATTCATGTAGTATTTCAGATTAGTATCTTCTGTCACTTCACCTATCTGCTCGCAGTGGATGTCCCACTTCTTGAAGATGTCCAACACTTCTTGCTCGCGTCCTTTCTTCACTACTATCAGCATACGCTCTTGGCTCTCGCTCAGTAGCATCTCCCACGGTAGCATATTATCTTGGCGAGTAGGCACTTTATCCAAGTGGATGATCATACCATGCTCACCTTTCTCACTCATCTCTGCACAAGAGCAAGTAATACCTGCTGCACCCATATCCTGCATACCTATCAGCGCACCTGTAGGTATCACCTCAAGGCAGGCTTCCAGTAGTTTCTTCTCCTCGAACGGGTCTCCCACCTGTACTGATGGCAGGTCGTTAGCACTCTCTTCTGTAATATCTGCCGATGCAAATGATGCACCACCGATACCGTCCTTACCCGTAGACGCACCTACTATGAATACGCTAT
>CAZPDA010000168.1:0-6870 GCA_964585115.1 uncultured Flavipsychrobacter sp. | reverse complement strand
CAGCTATACAGTGTTAGTTTTTTGATATTAATTAACAGATAATCTTCGATTTAGGCTGTATAAGTAAATGTTGTGTTGCATATTTGTGATATAATTCTGAAGTATGTCTACGATACTAATTGCCGAAAGCGGATCTACCAAAACCGATTGGAGTTTGATAAAAAAGGGCGGTCGTACTACCAACTACACTACTGGTGGTATCAACCCTTACCTGCAAACTGACGAACAGATACTTGACCTACTAGACCAAGAACTAAACTGGCCTAAGAAGAAAGCCATGCCAGACAAGGTTATGTTCTACGGTGCAGGTGCAGGTACTCCTGAAAAGCAGAAAGAGCTGAAGAAGATATTGAAGCAATACTTCAAAGACAGCAAAATAGATGTTTATGGAGATATGATGGGTGCTGCCAGAGGTCTGTGTGGTAGTGAGAAAGGCATAGTCTGCATATTGGGGACAGGTAGTAACTCCTGCTACTATGATGGGAAGAAAATAAAGGATAGAAAAGCATCCTTAGGTTTCATAGCCGGAGATGAAGGTAGTGGTAATCACTTGGGTAAAAGAGTACTTCGCTACTATGCATACAACACTTTTGATGAGGATATTAGAGCCACTTTTGAAGAACAGTTTGGCAATAACATACCTGAGATACTCAATAACATTTACAAAAAGCCTTTCCCAAACAGGTACCTGGCTAGTATGGTGAATGTTTTGATTCCTCACCGTGGTCACTTCATGGTGGAGAACATTATCGAAGATAGCTTTAATGAGTTCTTTCACCACCATATACTCAAGTATAGAGAAAGCTGGAAAATGCCTATCTACTTCTGCGGTTCGGTAGCTTATCAATTTAAAGACGTACTACAGCACATGTGCGACCAATGCGAGCTAACTATTGGCCATATAGAGAAAAGTCCTTTAAAAGGGCTTATAAAGTTCCACAAAGCAGAATTAGAGAACGAGTAATACATTTTAAAGATCATATCATATAAAAAGCAGCCTTAGAGGCTGCTTTTTTAGTACGTACATTTTTCAATACGCTATAACATTCGAAACATGGACTAAAAAGAAAAGTCTCGCCAATTGGCGAGACTTTCTCATAATATATTTGAAACTTAAATTAGTCTCTTCTCAAGTTCGGGAACGGAGGAGCAACAGTTGATGGACCAACTTCACCAGGTACCGCAGAACGATACATTACTGAGTTAGCATCACCTGGCTGACCGTAATGGAAGATGAAACGGTTACGATCTACGTTGTGCGTATTGCTCATGTAGTCGATAACAGCGTTAACACGATCCCAAGAACGTTGTTGTTGAACTTTATTCTTGTTACCAGAACCAGTGATAACTACTTTACAATCAGGGTTAGCTTGCATTTGAGCAGCTAGAACCGCTAGTTGAGATTGAGCAGCTTGACCTATTCTTGAAGAAGAACCAGTGAAAGAAACTACACCAGCACCTATAGTACCACAAGAAGAAGCAACTCTGTCACCACAATCATCAGGACAAGGGCATTTACCAACACCGTCAGCGTCAACTGGTTGACACTCAGTAGGAGTGATCAATTGCTTATCGCGATCATCAGGAACACCGTCACCATCAGTATCAAGAGGACAACCGTGGCTATCAACAGCTACACCTGAAGCTGTACCAGGACACTTATCGAATTGATCAGTGATACCGTCACCATCTGAATCAGGAAGAACCGGATCAGGAAGTTGCATGTGACGAGGGTAGCTAAGCTCGTTGTAAGCGTGATCTAGAGGGTTTAACCAATATAGAGGCTCAACACTCTTAGTTTTGTTACCAAGGTTGAAGTTAAGACCTAAGTTAAGGTAGTTGATACCGTCTCTGTTGTTAGAAAGTACCGGAGCACCACTAACCTGAGAAGCCCAACGCTGACCATCAAGAAGATCATCATCCATAGGGATAGTGATACGATCTTCAAGAGATATGTTGATACGTTGGCTGATACGGAACTGCATACCTAAACCGAAGCTAGGTGCAAAACGTAAAGTCTTGTTGTTAAAGATTTCAGCACGACGGTTGTCACGCTCGTTCTCAGCTTCTGTTTCATAACTGTCATCCATACCTTCTTGAAGGTTTTTACGGATTTCAGCACGATTTTCGTGTATCTGAGGTAGGTTTTGACCTTTACCATAGATAGCATCAAAATCATATTTCTGGTAGTTATCATCTAGAGCATTTACGCGAGTATTGTATGCAAGAGCACCGATACCTGCGAAAGCATAGATAGAAACACCAGTCTTAGCTTTGTGGAACTTGATATTGTTCAAAGAAGCAATGATGTCCCAATTCAATTGGTGAGACTCCATACGGTAGTTATAGAATACGAAATCAGGGTTTGAATTCGCACCTTGACCACCTAGATTTGAAGGAATACCAAGCTGAGGAGTATAGTTATTAGTAGTCCAAGCTTTGTTGAAACGATAGTTACTCTCGTTTTGCCATTGTAGACCTTTAGCAAGACCATACACATACTGCAAACGAGTAGAGAATACATAACCTAGAGACTTACGGATGTGAGCATGGAAACCATAACCACCACCTTTAGCGTTCCAAAGCATAAGAGAAGGAACATCTCCAGATACGTTATATAAACCAGCACCAACACCGATCTCCCACATGTTGCGAGGCTTCGCAGGGAAAGCGTATTGATGGTTTAAAAATTTACGATGCTGTTCCATACGCGAACGAGGCACGTAGTTTGAATCTAGTACATCGTAACTCTGACCACGATATGTCATATCGCGACCAGACCACTGTGCACCAGATGATTCTTGTGCAAACGCCGGCTGCGCTGCCATAACAGAGCATAATCCAGCTAGCAATAGGTACTTTTTGTTGACCATAACAGATTTGTTTATTTAAAGAATTTTGGTTAAATTATTCAAATATGTGACAAAGGTATATCAGAGCAATTAAAAAAACAAAGAACAAAAAATAAAAATATTTTAAGTTTTTTGTAGTAACTACCACATAATTAATGCCAAAGTTTATATTTGAATCTGTAAAGTTCTAACAATCGATGTTATGATTTTGTTTAGACTTTCTCACATTCTCAGGTATAATTATGAAACTTATTAAAGGAGTTATTGGTTCGGAACTGGCTTTATTCGAAAAAAAGTTCGCTGAAAGTGTTAGGGTTTCTAATCCATTGTTTAACAGGGTTTTAAGATTTATCATCAACAGAAAGGGAAAACAGATGCGTCCGATGTTTGTTTTTCTATCAGCAAAGATATCCGACTCTATCAAAGAAGACACCTATAGAGCGGCCTCTCTAATTGAGTTGTTACACACTGCTACTCTGGTACATGATGATGTGGTAGACAACTCCATGATAAGACGTAATGCATTCTCTATCAATGCGTTATTCAAAAACAAGATAGCCGTACTTGTAGGTGATTACTTTCTATCTCGCGGCTTACTACTATCTTTAGAACACAATGATTATGAAGTACTTAAGATAACATCTCGTGCTGTTAAGGAAATGAGTGAGGGTGAGATATTACAAATTGAGAAAGCTAGAAAGCTGGACATAAAAGAAGATGTCTACTTCGAAATAATTAGGGCTAAAACAGCATCTCTATTATCAGCGGCATGCTCTGCCGGTGCTTATTCTTCTACTAAAGATGATGAGGTTACTGAGTTTTTCAGACTATTTGGAGAAAAAGTAGGTATAGCCTTCCAAATAAAAGATGACCTATTCGATTACGGTCAAGATAATATAGGCAAGCCAACAGGTATTGATATTAAAGAGAAGAAGATGACCCTGCCTCTTATATACACGTTACAAAATGTAGATAAAGAGACCCGAAGAAAGATCATATATATAGTAAAGAACCAAAATACCAATAAAGAGAAAGTAAATGAGGTGATTAACTATGTAAAACAGTCGGGTGGTATAGAGTATGCTACTCAAAAAATGAAGGAATATCAAGCAGATGCTATCAATATGTTAGACAAGTATCCTTCGTCTCCTGCCAAGGAAGCTATGATAGAACTAGTGAATTACGTTATCGAAAGGAAGCATTAGGAATATCAATGGCATCACAAAACACTTTCAGCTGAGGTTTGTTTAATATTGCAATATCAGCGTGTTTTATGTCAAATAATCAAACGATCAATTCTAGTAATACTATAGAGGTACTGGGAGCTCGTGTTCACAATCTTAAGAACATAGATGTGAGCATACCTAAAAACAAACTTGTAGTTATAACAGGTATCAGCGGGTCAGGCAAGTCATCTTTAGCCTTTGATACCATCTTTGCAGAAGGGCAAAGACGCTATATGGAAAGCTTTGCTGCCTACGCCCGCCAGTTCATGGGCGACCTGGACCGTCCTGATGTAGATAAGATAACAGGTCTCTCTCCTGTTATATCTATCGAGCAAAAGACCACTAACAGAAATCCCCGCTCTACCGTAGGTACGGTTACTGAGGTATACGATTTCATGCGTCTGCTATATGCTCGTGTGGGTGAAGCTTATTCTTACAATACAGGTAAGAAGATGACCAAGTTTAGCGAGGAAGAGATTGTAACCCATGTTAAGAAGAACTTTAGCGGTAAGAAGATCATCCTTTTAGCCCCTGTAGTACGCGGAAGAAAAGGACACTATAGAGAACTGTTTGAACAGCTAAGAAAACAAGGTTACGTACGTGTGCGTGTAGATGGTGAGATATTAGAGATGAAAGAACGCATGCAGCTGGATAGGTATAAGGTGCATGATATAGAGCTAGTAATTGATAGGTTGATAGTACAAGAAGATGCACAGACCCGTTTGAGCCAAAGCATACAGAAGGCACTACACCTTGGCAAAGAGCTCATGTTTGTGCTAGATATGGACAAGGATGCTATATCTCAATATAGCCGACAGCTAATGTGTGCCGAAACAGGCATTTCTTATGAAGAGCCCTCTCCTAACTCATTCTCTTTCAACTCTCCTTATGGTGCTTGTCCTAAATGTAAAGGACTTGGCAAGGTATACACAGTTAATATGGAAGAGGTGATACCTGATGACGGCAAAAGCATAAAAGACGGAGGCATTGCACCTTTAGGAGGAGAGCGTGAAGCGTGGACATTCAAGCAGGCTATGATACTGGCTAAGAAAAACAAGATATCCACAACTAAGCCGATAAAAGACATTTCAGAAAAGCACATTAATATACTCCTATACGGTAACGAAGAAGGCATTGTGACGTATGAGGGTGCTGATGATAATGCTGCTTACAATGACTCTTTATCTGAACACAATTATGAGGGTATTGTAAACATGCTTTTAAGGTGGTTCAATGAAACATCTTCAGATGCTATTAGAGACTGGACAGAAAACTTCATGCAGCTCAATACATGCCCTGAGTGTGAGGGAACCAGACTTCGCAAAGAGAGTAGATGGTTCAAAGTAGACAAAAAGAATATAGCAGAGCTTTCAGAGTTATCACTACAAGACCTATCTAATTGGTTTGAAGGTATTGAAGAGCGATTGTCTACCAAGCAAAAGACCATCGCAATAGATATACTGAAAGAGATAAGAGACCGTTTGATGTTCTTACTAGATGTTGGTCTGCATTACTTAACGCTTAACAGACCAACACGCACATTAAGTGGCGGTGAGTCTCAGCGTATCAGGCTAGCCACTCAAATAGGTTCTCAACTTACAGGCATCACTTACATACTGGATGAGCCAAGTATTGGCTTACACCAACGTGATAACCATAAGCTCATTTCTGCTTTAAAGAACTTGAGAGACGGAGGCAACTCCGTTTTGGTAGTAGAGCACGATAAAGATATCATGCTTGCGGCAGACCACTTGATAGATATTGGTCCTGCAGCCGGGGTACACGGCGGGCGTATAGTGATAGCAGGCACTCCAGAAGAGGTAGTAGCCTCTCATACCACTACTGCAGGATATTTAAATAACGAACTTCAAATAGAGATACCTGAAGAGCGTAGAAAAGGAAACGGTAATATACTTGAGCTTAAAGGAGCATCGGGCAACAATCTGCAAAATGTATCTGTAAAGCTGCCTCTAGGTAGTTTTGTATGTATAACGGGTGTATCCGGTAGTGGTAAGAGCACACTTATCAATGAGACGCTCTACCCTATTCTCGCCAAGCACTGCTACCCTAAGTTTAAGAAGCAACCAATGCCTTACAAAAAGGTAAATGGTCTTGAGCATATAGATAAAGTAATAGAAATAGACCAAAGCCCTATCGGGAGAACACCTAGAAGCAACCCCGCAACATACTGCGGCTTCTTTACAGACATACGTCAACTGTTTGCACAAGTACCTGAGGCTAAAATAAGAGGATACAATGCAGGCCGTTTTTCATTCAATGTAAAGAAAGGAAGATGCGAAACCTGCCAAGGTGGAGGCATGCGTGTAATAGAAATGAACTTTCTACCTGATGTATATGTGCCATGCGAAACCTGTAATGGTCAACGCTATAATAGAGAAACACTTGAAATAAGATACAAAGGGAAGTCTATAGCAGATGTACTGGCAATGACTGTTGACGAAGCGGTAGACTTCTTTGTCAATGTACATTATCTACACCGTAAGATAAAGACACTACAAGACGTAGGCCTTGGCTATGTAACACTAGGGCAAAGTGCAGTAACACTTAGTGGTGGTGAAGCACAACGTGTAAAACTGGCAACAGAGTTATCAAAACGAGATACAGGACAAACCATATACATACTAGATGAGCCTACTACCGGTCTTCACTTTGAAGATATCAAACACCTGCTCGACGTTCTCAACAAGCTTGTAGAGAGAGGCAACACAGTCTTGGTGATAGAACATAACCTAGACGTTGTAAAAGTAGCAGACCACATCATAGACATGGGG
>CAZPDA010000167.1:0-6977 GCA_964585115.1 uncultured Flavipsychrobacter sp. | reverse complement strand
GACATATTGCGCTTATATGTTGTTTGTTTTTCAAGTCTTTTTGTGACAAAAAATAAACATTCCATTATGAATATCTACGAGCGTATAATTCAAGACCACGAACAGCATAGAACTTGGCTAGAGCGTATTGTAGATACAGAAGGTTCTTCAGATGAAAGAAATAAGTATTTTCAAAAACTGAAGAATGACGTAAAGAGTCATGCTAATGCTGAAGAATAAGCTTTTTATTCGGTACTGATGGAGAAGCAGGATGGGCAAGATAAAGCTAGGCATAGTATTGTGGAGCATGAGGATGCTAATGAGCTTTTTGATGAACTTGATGATATGGATATGTCTAATCCACACTGGCTACAAAAGTTATCGATGATACTAAGGCGGTAGAACTGGTGGAGAAATTTGAGAAAAGGAAAAAGGGAGAAAAAGAAGAGATAGATTAAATGTTGCTTTATTGTAATGTATGAGGCTTTTGCACAAAGTATAGGTGCGGATGCCTCTTTTTTATTTGCATGCTTAGTTTGGCATGTATAAGAATTGATAGGTCAAGCTATATCATCAATACATTGTTTTCGTTTGAAATTGAGTTATATTTACTAACAAGTTCGTTATTGTAACCTATTGTTTAACGTACTTTTAATCAATGGAAAACATCCCAATTGCTATTTTTTCGCTTTCAAACGGGATTTAATAAATATCTATGAAGCATAGCATCTTACTAGTAGAAGATGAAAAAAAGTTAGCAGATACTATCCAGGCTGGCATGGCAGAGCATGATTATGATGTCACCATAGCTTATAATGGTTTAGATGGTAAAAAGCTATACTTTGATAAAGCGTATGACCTTATAATACTGGATATTAATCTGCCGTTCATCAATGGATATGAGCTGTGTAAGATGATACGAGAAGATGACCCAAGAGTACCTATCGTATTACTCACAGCACTGAACTTTGTAGATAATAAAATAGAAGGTTTTGAACTAGGTGCAGATGATTACATAGCAAAACCTTTTGAGTTCAGAGAGCTTCTAGCAAGAATAAAAGCCTTATTAAGAAGGTCTGAAATGGCTAGCAATGTTGAGGAAGAAAAGATATTGAAGATCGCTGATCTTGAGATGAATCTCGATAGTAAAGAAGTAAGAAGAGGAGATCAGAAAATATCACTCACTGCCAAAGAGTTCCAGTTGTTAGAATATCTGCTAAAGAACAAAGAGAAGGTAGTGTCAAGAGCAGATATAGCAAAAGATGTGTGGGAAATAGATTTTGACACACAAACAAATGTTATAGATGTTTATGTGAACTTCTTGCGTAAAAAATTAGACAAAGGATTTGAGCCTAAGCTTATACATACCCAAGTTGGTATGGGATATATCCTTAAAGTCGATGAAGATTAGAACTATTATAAATGCAGATCAAGCATAGGATAACGCTGGTATATACATTGATCATATCAATAGTATTGCTATTGATATGTGTAGGCATATATTTCTTTTCTAAGTATAACGTAGACAAGCGTTTTGAAGATAGGCTTGTAGTGCAGTCTAATAGTGCTGCAGAGCTATTGAATGATAATAAGATCACGCTAGATTCTAAAAGGATCGTTGATAGTAGCTTGAGTGTTATTCTTCGAGGTCGAAATTTGGTCGTTTATAATTATTCAGGGAGTAAGATATTTTCTAAAAAACCTAATGGTGTTGAGGATGTTGCGGTCAGTAAAGAGGTCTTTAATAAAGCTACAAAAGGTAAACCGTACCATTTTAATATAAAAGATAAAAGTGCAGTACTTACAAAGCATAAAGGGTCTGACGGTAGCTTTGTGATATTATTAGCAGGTAGAGATAACCGAGGTATAGATTGGCTTGGAAATCTTAAGTTAGTACTTATCATCTGCTATATAGTTGGTGTAGGGGTAGTATTCTTATTAGGATATGTGTTTTCAACAAGGCTTGTAAAGTCTATAAGCACCTTTACTCAAAACATCAAGCGGATCTCTTCCGAAAAGTTTTCTCTTAGGCTAGACACAGGTAGTGATAGGGATGAGATACAAAAATTGGCGGTTACTATCAATGATCTGTTAGATAGGCTACAAGCATCATTTGATACACAACGCCGCTTTATCGACAATGCTTCTCACGAGCTTTCTACACCTCTGGCATCTATCTCCAGCCAGTTAGATGTTGCACTGCAAAGAGAACGTACAAGTGAGGAGTATAAGAAGGCATTGGTCTCCATAAATGATGATGTGAAACGTATGAGTATGCTGGTGCGTAGCTTATTGGAGATAGCAAAAGTAAGTGGCTCTATGGGCGGCACAGAGCTGACATCTGTAAGGATAGATGAGCTGCTAATGGCCCTACCTGCTGAAATGAAAAAGATAAGCCCGATGTATGAGGTTAGCATGTCATTTGATGAATTTCCTGAAAGTGAATCTTCATTTGTGATATTTGGTAATGAACACCTTCTTTATAGTGCGTTCAAAAACATAGTGCACAATGCCTGTAAGTTCTCCGAAGATAAAGGTGCAAATTTAAGACTGAGTTTTGCTGAAAAGCATATTATTATCAGAATAGAGGATAAAGGACCTGGTATAGATAGTAAAGAACTAAAAAATATATTCCAACCATTTTACAGGAGCCATAAGCATGATGCATATGTTGCAGGAGTAGGGTTAGGTCTTTCGTTAGCACATAGGATCATCGCATTGCATAAGGGTGTTATAGATGTGCAATCTGAAGAAGGTAAAGGAACTACTTTTGTGATTACTTTGCCTCTTGAAGAGATTAGTAGTGATGCCAGAATAGTTTCCTAATCATACTAGTTATATACTTGTTATTTTTCTGAACATTGTTGGCACTTAATTTGTAAAAGTTGAGAAGTGCAATAAATTTGTAATTATTAAATCTTGATATAATGATAAAACAAACCAAGTTCTTAATAGCTGCCGGTATAGTGGCATTGGCCTCTTCTTGTAATTCTGGTGCGGCAGGAGACCCAGCTGCAGATGCTGCTAAAATAGATTCTATGGCCAACGCTCGTTTAGAAGAGCTAAAGCTAGAGTTAATGGCTAGAAATGATTCTACAATTATGGCTTTGGCTCGAGAGAGAGCTGATTCTATATTGGTATCTATGGGTAATAAACCAGCCCCTAAACCGCAACCTAAGCGCGTAATTTCGAGGGATAAAGGTACGGCTACTACAAACACAAGTGGTAAAGACGCTCCTCAGAATGAGACGAAAGGTACTGTAAATGACCGCCCTGGAGCTACAAACGGTGGTAATAAAAGTGTGAATGATAGAGAAGGTGCTACAAATAGTGGAGGTAACAAAAGCGTAAATGATCGTCCTGGAGCTACTAATAACTAATAAATGTTGAGCTTACTAAATAAAAAAAGGCTGCTATTATAGCAGCCTTTTTTTATTTATATCTCAATACACTTAATTATTGCTTAGCATAAGTGCCGCTACAGTTGTCACTACCGCCCAGATTGTCTGTAACAGTGTAGTTAAAAGTTAAATTGTTACCATTAACTACCATAGTACCGTTTAAAATTCTACCGTTACCAACATTGGCATCTGTAAAGCTTAGAGTTGTAGAATTTGTAACCTTACCCGTGATCGTTACTTGAGTTCCGAAACCGCCAGGGTTGTTGATAAGGGCTTCGATGTCACTAGTAGCTTGGTTAATACTAAGTGTCACATTATAAGTATTAATACTACAAACGTCTGAGCCTTTCCATGTGCCTATGAATTTGTCTCGGGTAAGAGTTTCACAGTTAGCTCCCTCGTACCCTGTAGGACAAGCGCAGCTGCCTGCAATACAAGTACCTCCGTTAAGACACTCTACGTCTTCACACTCGTCTGTATTACAAGATGTGTAAGTGATAGTAGCAAAAGCTCCTACTGCTAATAATGCTGAAAATGCGATGTTGCGAATTGACTTCATAGATAAATTTTTAGTTGTTATTAAAGTTAAAACGGGCAAATGTTGTGCCAAAAGTACAATAACATAACAAAAGCAAAATGGTTTTATGTATGAAATATTTCATTTCAATTAACAGAACATCTTTTATTTAAAATAATAAGCAAACTAACTTTGTCTGGAATGCAACGACATCTTATAGGGGTACTTACCCTAATTCTATGTTTTACGGGTACGGTCACTTTAAAGGCTTCTGAGTATTACTTTGATTATAATAGTAATTGTAGGAAAGCATATAGCTATCTAATGGCATTAAGGACTGATGTAGGAAATGAAATACTTGCTAAAGAAGCAAAAGTTAACCCTAATAACCTTATGCATGAGTATCTTAAAGATTATAATGATTGCTTATTGCTGCTTTTTAATGGAGATGAGCAAGACTATAAAAGGCTAAAAGGTAACCTGAATAAGAGGATTGATGAGTTAGATAAAGGGGATCAAAACTCCCCTTGGTATAGGTTATGCAAGTCTGGAGTTTATATGCATTGGGCATTTGTTAGTATAAGGTTTGGAGATAACCTTAAGGCGGCAGGCTTGTTTCGAAAGTCGTTTTCTAATATTAAAGATAACAGGGCTCTTTTCCCAAACTTTGAATATAATGATGTGTTTTATGGACTTGAAGAAGCAGCATTAGGAGCAATACCTAATGATTATAAGTGGATAGCGTCAATATTTGGCTTAAAAGGCGATGTGAAAAAGGGGATAGCTAAGTTGGATAGGTTCGTAAAAAATCATCAAGATAACGATCTTTTATACCAAGAAGCATATTTATACCGTGTGTATTTAAGGTTTTATTTAATGTCTGACAAAGAAGGCATATGGCAAGAAGTTAAAGATAAGAATGCTGGAGAAAGCCTTTTGTTACACTTTTTAAAAATAAACATAGCGCTAAATAGTAGGCACGCCGATTATGCACTTCTCACATTAAAAGAGGCTAAAAGTCTACCTCAATACACCCGATATCCTGTAATGGATTATGAATTGGCACAAGCACAATATTTAAAATTAGATGACGGATGTATATCATCGTTTAAAAGCTTTTTAAATAGCTATAAGGGTTCTCTTTTTGTTAAAGACGCACATAAGAAGGTAGCGTTATCTTATTTCTTAAATGGTGATATGCGTTCTGCTCAGAAGTATAGGTCTGATATAAAAAGTGTGGGCTCTACAATAGTAGATGCTGATAAGCAAGCTATGCGGTTTGCTAAAGATGACAGCTGGCCAAATAGGCAGCTCTTTAAAGCAAGCCTATTAGTAGACGGTGGCTTCTATAATAAGGCGTATGACATACTACAAAGTTATAATGACGAAGGGGTTGTAGGCATTGCTAATAATTTAGAATATAATTTCTGGATGGGTAGGGTGTTAGATGAATTGGGTAATAAAAATGGTGCAATGAAATACTACAGAACAGCAATAAAAATAGGCAGGGATAGGCAGGAACGATTTGCTGCGAGAGCAGCTTTACAAATAGGTTTTATATATGAGGAGCAGGGGAAAAGAGCAAGTGCTATACTGATGTATAAGCAAGTATTGGCTATGGAAGATCACGATTATAAGAACTCAATAGACCAGCAAGCCAAGGCCGGTATAAACAGGTTGAGCAAGTAATAGTTCTGCACCTTGCTTTAAATAGTATTAAAATCCACACATATTATTCTGAATTTCTGCATTGACCGCCCATAGGGCGTTTGAAGTTTGTAATGTCTTTGTTTTTAATTTTTCATTAATGTTAGCTTAACTGTGCTATAATGCCTTTTTATAGGGGTTTTAATCAATGTCGATACACATAAAAGTTAATTTTACTACTATCATTTGTTAACATGAGCATAATATTTATTGCACATGCTAGGCATGTATGTTGACAATCTTAATTAATAGAAATAATAATTAGGGTAAACGTTTAAAACTTTAGTTGTAATGAAGCACATTAACTATTTAAAGCGACTCTTGCTGCCTCTGGCCTTAGTGCTAACAGCAACAGTAGTTGCCACTGCTCAACCCCTGAACGGTACATATACCGTTTATGGTACGAGTCCGGATTACACAAGCTTATCGGCTGCGATAAGTGATCTAAACAGTAAAGGGGTGTCGGGGCCCGTTAATATCAAGATACGTCCCGGTACTTATACTATGACCGGTTTAACTATTAACAACATTACCGGTGCAAGTGCTACTAATACGATCACGATCGAATCAGAATCTGGCACTAATACTAATACGGAGATCAGAAATACGAACTCGAGTTCTAGTACGTCATCTAACTTTATCTTCCGTTTAAGTAGTGCTAAGTATGTAACGATTAAAAACCTTAGTTTGAACAAAACACACAGCTCAAATGGAGTCTGTGTTAGGTTTACAGGCTCAGCTCAATATAATACAGTTGAGTCTTGTCGCTTATATGGTAGTACATCAAATTCTACTAGTACTAATAAGTCACGTATCTATGCTACATCAATGAGTAATGGTCATCACAATACCATTAATAATTGTAAGGTAGAGCGAGGTTCTTATGGTATCTACTGGAGAGGTTCTTCTTCTTCTTCTTCGGGTAATTCTGATGACAACGTATTTAGCAATAATGAGTTTGATCAGTGTTATCGCTATGGTATCTATACCTATTACACCAACAATACTAAAGTGCTTAACAATGAGATCAATACTACTTTGAGTAGCAGCTTCTACGCTATCTACATGGGATATGCAGACAATGCTACAGAAGTTAAAGGTAATAGTGGTTCTCTTACAGGTAAAACGTCTAGTACCTATGCTATATATATGAACTATTGTGACGGTACGTCTACTACTAACGTAATGGTAGAAGATAACGAGTTTACAATGGTGTCAAGTAGTAATATTTATCCTGTTTATAATAACCGTTGTAACTACCTTACTTATAAGGGTAATGAAATCACTGCAACAGGTACAGGTAGCTCAGGTGATGCTTATATCTATTACTCTTACTATGGGGGTAATAACAAGATATTAGATAATGAGATTAC